>JAGOBQ010000076.1 GCA_017999215.1 Thermoanaerobaculia bacterium | reverse complement strand
CGGACCAGTCCAGGCGGGCGAACGTCCCGTCGCCGAGGAGAACCAAATCGAAGCCCTCGATCGTGCCGCGGTTCGCGCGCGGATGGTCCCGCTCCGGCCCGGAGCCGGCGAGGCGCACGCCGCGCTCCTCGTGGTAGCTCTTCTCGGTCGCCGTGGAGATGTTGTCCGGCCAGAAGGTCCGCTCCGACGCCAGGAGCCGCGAGGAGAGCGCTCGAAGCGCCGGGCGGACCGCCTCGACGAGCTGCCCGAGGAGGTCCTCCTCGGCGGCGCGCTCCTCTGCGAACGCGGCTTCCATCGTGGAGTGCTGCTCGGCGACCGAGCGGGAGAGGTTGGTGATCTTCTCGACGGCCTGCTCCATGAAGTCCTCCTTCTGTTCCGGGTCTTCCCCGGAGGGGCTGATTCCGACGTCACTTTAGGCGTCACCGCGTCACCCGTCCAGTGCTCCTCCTGCGTCGCAACGCGCGGAGCGAAAACGCGAAATCTCGGCTTTCTGAGCGGCTTTACGTGATGTTCAGCGGAGCGGCGAAAGATGGCGTCCGGAGAATCGCACTCTAGAGGTCGGGAGTTCGATCCTCCTCAGCTCCACCATTCATTCCTCAAGGTTTAGCGCCGCGGTCCCGCGGCGTTTTTCGTTTTCGCGTCACCTTTGGCGTCACCCGAGGCCGAAAAACCCGAGATTTCCGTGAGCTTTTCGACGAGGGGGACGAGGTCGGCGGGCTCGAGGTGGGTGTAGGTGCCGGCCATCGAATGGTCAACGTGTCCCATGTAGGCGTTGCGGAGCGTCTCTGTGAAGCCGGCGCGGGCAAGCCAGGTCTCCGCCGTGTGCCGGATCGTGTGGAGAACGAGGACGTCAGTACTCGGGGCGTCGTCCGGCTCCTTCAGCCCGGCGAGCTCCTTCGCCAGGGCGAACGCGCGGGAGAGCTTCCGGGGCTCCCACGGCTGGGCGCCGCGCTTCGGGGACTTGCCGCGGGGGCGTGCTGCCTCCGTGTAGTCGTCGGCCGGGCGGGGGAAGACGTAGCTGTCGCCGACGCCGCGGGGCTGCGCGTCGAGGAGCGCCTTGATACCGGCGGCGAGGGGGAGGACCTTCTGGGGGAGCCCGCGCCTGCTCGTCTTCGGGAGCCGGACGCGGACGACGCCGCGGCGGGAGTCGACGTCGGACCATCGGAGGTCGAGGACCTCCCCGCGGCGCGACCCGAAGAGGAGGAGCGCCTGGAAGACGGTGACGGCTGCGCGGAGCCGCTGCCGGTAGGCTTCGGCCGAGTCGGACTCGGGGCGGGGGGCGCCGCCGTAGCGCCGGCTCTCGCCGGTCATCATGTCCGTGATGATCGGGCCGAGGGTCCGAACCTTCGCCAGGTGGGCACGCCAGGCGACGGGGTCGTCGAACGCGGTCGTCAGGCGCTTCCATTCCTCCGGCGTGAACGCGCGGGTCCGCCGCTGCTCGCGGTACTTCTTCACCTTGAGCCTGGGGATCGGATTCCGCTCGATCCAGCCTTCAGCCTCGCCGAAGTTCAGGACGGCCAGGAAGACGGCGGCTTCCCGGTTCACGGTGACGCCGGAGACTTTCCCTTCTCGGTCGTGCTGAAACCGGACGAGGTCGGTAGAGCGGAGCTGGTCGGCGCGCTTGGCTCCGAACCTGGGGTAAAGGTGCCGCTCGAAGATCCTCTCGACGGTCTTCTTCCAGGCCGGCGCGAGCTTGGGGCCGCGGATCTCAAGGTAGCGCTCGGCCAGCTGCTTGAACGTCACCCGTGACGGTCCGTCACCGGGCCGGCGCTCGGCGACCTCCGCCACCTTCTTCTTCAGGTAGGCGACGGCGTCGGCGCGGTCGACATCGTGAAGGGTCTCCTGGCGGTAGACGCCGAGAGGTGGCTTCCCGCCGTCGAGCCAGCGGACGCGGAACGAGTCTTTGCCGATCCTGACGACGCCCATGTCGTCGAGCCTAATCCTCTGCTCGACGGGTCCGCCAGCGGAGCGAGGAGACGATGCTGCGGCGGAGCCAGTAGGCGACGGTCACTCCGTCCTCTTCGGCGGCGCGGCGGACCTGCTCGGCCAGGGCGGGCCGGCACCGGAGCTCGAGGCGGGTCGTCTGGATGCCGCTCCCCTTCGGGCGACCGACGGGGCGGCCGGTGGGGCGGGTCAAGCGGCCTCCGCGAGGTAGAGGCGGACGGGCCGGCCGACGGCGTCGGCGAGGGTCTGGAGGTCGTCCTGGTCGAAGTGGTAGGGGTGCGAGGAGGAGGTCCCGTCGAGGACGCGGACCACGGCGCCGGTGGAGTCGACGAGGACGGAGGCGGGGGCGAGGATGGCGCCGGAGACGTCGCGCCATTCGGCGGGGGAGGCGCCGGGGAGGACGGCGGCGGCCAGGGTGCGGGCGCCGTCGGGCGTGGAGGCGGCGACGAGCATCCCGTCGAGGAGGAGGGCGCTGGAGTCGGCGGGGATGATCATGGGGATAATGTACGGCTGAAAACGCGGGAAAGCAAGGCCAACCAAGCGCATTTTTCGAGGTCAGAATGCACGCCTTCGGTGCACATTCCGCGGTGGAACGCTGGCACGGGTGATGCTTTAGCGCCCTATAACGGGCATTATGGTAAATTACTCCGCTCCGGAGGCTAAAAAGCCCGGTTTTCTCGCCGGTAGGAAATTACCGTGCCAGCGCTCCCGGCCGGACCGTTCTCGCGGTGAGCAAGTGTCCGGCGAAATACAGGGTCAGGCGCGGCATTCATGGCGCTTGAAAGCGTACCAGAGGAGCGGTCGAACGGCAAGCGGGCGGGCTCGGACACCATCCGTCCGGGTCGGCGTGGTAGGGGCGGGCTCAGAACGTCGCTCCCCATCCCATCTCAGACTCCCCGATCGAGTAGGCGAACGGGGCGTGCGCGTGCCGCTCGGCGTGCCAGGCGCCGAGGGCGACGGCAAGGACGAGGTCGTCGTCGTCACGGGCCCGCCAGTCGTCGGCGGTGTCGGGCGCGGCGCCGACGCGGGCGCGGAAGCGCCGAAGCTCCGTCGTCAACGTGGCGCCGTGCGGGAGGCCGGCGGCGATCCGGAGCCGTCCCGTCTCGAGGAGGACGGCCAGGGCGCCGACGAGGTCGCGCTTCGGGACGCGGACCGTCCGGCCGTCCTGGGTCTCCTCGCCGGCCGCGACGACGCGGACGAGGTCGGGCCGGAGCGGATCGAAGAGACGGACGACGGAGGCGCCGATGCCGGTGCAGTCGAGGAGGAGCGGCGTCCCGTCGGGGAGCCGGTCGAGGACGGCGCGGGTCCTCTCGACGATGCGCGGATAGGGCTCGGCACGCCAGCGGTCGAGATGGCGGAGATCATGAACGAGGGGAGGATGGTCCTCCGTCTCCGTCCCGTCGGGGAGCCGGAAGATGGGCGTCTCCGTTGTGTACCAGGTGCCGGAGCCGTAGAAGAACGAGTCGGGATCGTCGTTCCCGATCCAGTCGCGGCGCCGCTCATACCGGACCGGGGCGAGCGTCGGCGTCTCGACGACGGCGAGGGCAGAGAGGTCGCTGGGCTGTCCGAGTTCGAGGGAGACGGTGTAGCTCATGTTCTCCTTCCCATCGGGAGCGCCGCGAGTGCTGCCGCGACGACGAGGTCGTCGTGACCGCGTCGGGCTTCGTAGCGGTCGTGTCCGGTGCGCGGGTCGATTCGGACGGCGAAGTTGCGAAGCTCCTCCGCCAGCGGGCCGGGCGGAATCTCGAGCCGGCCGGAGGCGAGGAGGGCGCGGAGCGGCTGCGCGAGGGTCCGCTTCGGAAGGTGGAGACCATCATCCCCGCGTCGAATGCGGGCGCCACCGTGAAGGTGGACGGGCACCATCCGGAGCCAGGGCACGCGGAGCCGGAGGAGGTCGACGACGGCGCGGCCGACGCCGGTGCTGTCGACGAGGGCGAGGAGGTCGGGGAAGGGCGCGAGGTGCGCCGCGACGCGGTCGACGGCGTCGGTATAGGAGACGTGCCGGAAGCGCTCGACGAGGACGACGCGGGCGCGCTCCGGCTGCGCGTCGAGGACGACGAGGGCCGTGAAGTCGTCGGCCTGCGCGAGGTCGAGTCCGGCGTAGAACGGCATGGTCAGACGACGGCGCGGGGGCGACGAAGGATGGGGATAGCGCGGACGTATCCGGGGCCGCGCTCTGCCTCGACGAGAGCGACGGCGAGGGCATAGACGAGGTCGTCGCTCGGGCGGTCGCGCCATGCCAGCTCCGACGCTGCGCCGGCCGACGGGCGCGGGCTGAACGTGCGGAGGTCGCGCGCGAGGTCGTCGGCGAGCGGGCCGGGGGCAATGCCGAGCCGGCCTTCTTGGAGGACGAGCTGGGCTGTCGCGGCGACGTCGAGGCGGGGGAGCCTCTTCAGTCGCTTCCTCTGATCGTTCTCCCCTGCCGTGAGGACGATGCACTTCGTCCATGCTTTGGGCCAGGTGAATAGCTCGGCGACCGGCTGGCCGACGCCGGTTACCTCGGCGACGACCTCCGGGGCATCGAGGAGCTCGAGGACCTTCCCGACGGCGGCGACGATGTCGTGATAGCCGGTCCCGGGCGGGAACCGTTGGATGTGCCGGACGGCATGGAGCATCCCGGGCGCCATGGCGGGAAGGAACGGGTGGGGCTTGCCGGGGAGGTCCTCTCGGTCGGTCGTCTCGACGACGACGAGTCCCGTCGTGTCGCTCGGCGGGCCGACGCTGAGGCCGAGGGTGTGGCGAATGCGGGGCTCTTCCACTATCTCTCCTTCTCGGGCAGGAAGAGCGGCTCGACGTAAGACGTCAGCGCGCGCGCGATGTCGCTGTCGCGGAAGTAGGCGTCCTCCGAGTCCGTGAACGTCGCTTCGTACTCTCGCGCGAAGACGGACGGCGGCAGGGCGCGGCGCTCCTCCTCGAGAAACGCTGCGGGAATGCGCGGGCAGTCGGCGGCGGTCACGCGGAAGCGCTCCCACGGCTCGGACGACGTCCATGCCGCGTGATACCAGCCGGCTTTCGCCCATGGAGTGCTGAGGGCGACGAGTCGACCTCCGCTGACGGCGAGCATCGGCCGGACGCCGTGATACAGGCTGTCCGGCACGCGGGCGGCTTCGTCGACGACGAGGAGCGAGACGGACGAGTAACCGCGGATCGTGCTCTCCTCGCCGGGGAGCGAGACGACGCGCGAGCCGTTGGAAAGCTCCATGCGGAGGGCGGAATCGGACGTCGGACGCGGGGCGCCGGGCACGGCGCGGTAGAAGTCCGTCACCTTGCGAAAGAGCTCCCCGGACTGCCGGAGGCTCGGGCTGAGTAGCAGGGTCAGGCTCCCCGGCTTGAAGATCGCCTCGAAAGCCGCGAGGGCTCCGACGGTCGTGCTCTTGCCGGCCTGGCGGGTCGTGAGGAAGAGGACGCGCGGGGCGTCCGAGAGGAGGGCGTCCCGCTGCCAGGGGTCGGGCTGCATCCCTGCCGCGCGCATGAGGTCAGTCGGTCTCGGGCGGAGCCGGGTCAGCATCGCCGCGACCTTCTGCCGCTTCGGCTTCGGCCAGGAGTCGACGTCGAATCTCCTCGACGTCCGGCTCGAGGCGACCGACGAGGAGGGACATAGGGGCTCCGTCGCGTCCGGTGTGTTCATGCTTCTGCACCTTCTCGGGGTAGATACCGGCCAGCTCGTTCCGCTCCTTCAGGACGGCAAGCGCCGTCCGGTAGTCCTGAATCCGGAAGAGGCGGGAGTAGAGGTCTTCGAGGCGGGCGAGCTGCCGGCCGCGCTCCTTCTCGGCGTCGACCTTCGCCAGAGCCTTGAATCGTGCGGTGGCGCGGGCGATGTACCGATCCGCCGTGCGCTCGGGCTCGGCTCCGTTTTCCGCCAGGTGTCGCCAGATTTCGGCGCGGTCAGCGCCGCGGAGGAGGAGCTTGAAGACGTCGAGGATGCGTTTCTCGACGAGGGCGGCTTGCGGGCGCTTACCGGGCATTCAGGACCTCTCGCATCCATCCGGCGTGGAAGTCGTGCAAGGTCTCGTCGTTCGTCACGGTCATCTGCTCGGCGCGACGGTTGCCGGTCCAGTTGCCGCTCCCCTCGAAGACGAGGAAGTCGGGAGGCGCCGCGACGGTGATCAGCTTGCAGTGGTTCAGGTGGGCTCGGATCGGGAAGCCGCGCGCGAGCATCCCCTCGACGATGGTGGCGTAGACGGCTTGTTCCCGATGGGCGAAGTATTCCCCGACGAGGAGCCCGGCACGGCGGATGCGGCCGGCGTCGATCTGCGCGAGGAAGTCGACGGCGAACGGGCGGGACATCGTCCAGGTGGCGGCAAGGACCTCCGCGGCCGGGCGGGCGAGGAGGTCGAGGGTCCGGGGCAGGAAGAGGTACGTGTCGCTGCATCCGTCCATGACGAGGTGCAGCGCCTCGCCGGGGGCCGGCAGGGCGACGAGGACCTCTTCGAGCGCCTCGCGTCGGAGGGCCAGCTTGGAGCGCCGCCTACGGGCAGGTAGACGGATCGAGCGCGGTCCGCCGGGGACGGTCTCCGCGCTCTCGATGTCGGTCTCGTCGAGCATCCAGCCGGAGGCGTCCTCCCCGAGCGGGAGCGCGTCGTCGAGGAGGAGCTGAGAGAGGTCGTCACTCACGGGCGCTCTCCTCTCGCGCGCTCTGCCAGGCACGGCGGGCAGGTGCAGGCGGGCATCCCGGTCCCGTCCATGCGCTTCTTTGGAGCCGCTGGCAAGTCTCCCGGCGTCCGCGTTCTACGGTGCGCCGCGGGGTTCCCATTCCCCGTGGCGCCTCGGGTGCCGTCCGGGCCATCGTGGGGAGCGGGTTCGTCGTCGGGGCCGTCCTGGGGCGTCCTGACGCTGTGGGAGAGGTTCTCGACGAGGGCGGCGAGGAGGACGAGGTGCCGGGTGACGGCGTCGAGCTCGGCGGCGAGGTCGGGGCGGGTCATCGGGCGCCTCCGGCCAGGAGGAGGAGGGCGACGGCGAGGCCCAGGAGGAGGAGGTGCCAGAGGCGGCGGGTCATCGGGCGTCTCCGGCACGGCGCCGCGCGCACGTCTGGCAGGTCGCATCGCCCCGGGCGTTGACGTGCCAGGCGACCTTCTGGCAGTCGGGGCAGGGGTGGGCGGCCAGGCGGTCGAGGGTCCGGGCGCGTCGACCGGGATCGAACGGGAGGACCCGCCCGGGGGCGCGGCGGGCCTGGTAGCAGGTGGGGCAGAGGATGTCTGCCGGGAGGAAGAGGGGGGAGTTGCAGGAGGTGCAGGCGGGGGCCGGCTCGAGGGCCGGAGGGGTCTCGCCCCGGAGCTCGCGGAGCCGAGCGAGGCTCTGATTCTGGGGATACCCCCTAGTGCCGAAAGTGCCTAAAGTGCCGAAAGTCATGCTCCGGCGCTCCTCTCGACGGGTGCCGGGTGGACTTCTGGCACTTCTGGCACTTCTGTCCATAGGGGGGAGATCAGAAATACAGGGGACGGAGGCCGATGCGCCGGCCGGGGCTCGGGCGGGGGGAGGCGCCGGAGGTAGCCGCGACCTTCGAGGAGGTCGAGCCCGGGAAGGAGGTCCTCCGGCCGACCGACGGCACGGTGGTGGCGGTGGCAGTCGCGGAGCGTAAAGCCGACCTCGCCCTTGGGGCCGCGGGGCTTGAAGATCCCCGGGTTGGGGATGACGCGCTCGATCCAGCGGAGGAGCCGACGAGCGAGCGCGACCCGCTCGTCGACCTCCATCAAGGCATAGGCGGCAAGCGCGTGCTCCGTGAAGTAGTCGACGACGGCATTCGCTGCGGCGACGGTGTCGGGGTCGATCTCGAGCTCCCACGGCGCGGCGGGGCGGCAGGTCCGATACCGGATGACGTGGAAGACGCCGGCGATCCGGGCGGCGGCGCCTGCGGCCTTCGATGCCCAGTCGCGGATGCCGGCCAGGCGTTCACCTTCGCGCTGCTCTGCCTCGATCCGGTTGGCGAACGCGGTCCATTCGGCCAGGGCCTTTCCGGTCAGGAGGAGCCGGTGCGGCCGGTCCTCGCCGGCCGACGGGAGGCCGTAGGTGGTCCGGATCGTCTCCCGGTAGGTTGCCGCGGCGACCGCCGAGAGGGGCCGGTTGGCGTAGACGCGGGAGCCGACGGTGTCGGCGGGGACAGTCCAGAGGATGCGACCGAGCAGCCCACGCCCGCGAAAGCCGGGAGTGCCAGCGCAGCCCGCGACGACGTCGGGTTGCACGCAAACTCCCATGGTCAGGGCGGGGCGCTTCACGAAGTCGCCGTCACGGGTCGTCCGCCCGACCCGGATCGTGTCGCCAGCGTGCGCCTTCAGGTAGACCTCGAAGTTCGGGGCGGCGGAGTATCGGCCGGCCAGGATCTCGAAGAGTCCGGAGTCGGCGTCGAACATGGCGATGCGTCCGCCCTGGCGGGCGAGGGTGGTCGTCAAGTGCTCTGCCGTCTCGTCGCTGACGATCTCCTTCGGCTCGGCGGGGACCTCCGGCAGATTGGCGGCAAGCTCCTCGAGCTCGATCCGCTGCGCGTCGCCGGTCCCCTTCTTCGCCTTGGCGATCTGGTTCTTCAGCTCCTTGACACGGGATTCGGCGACGTCGCGCCGGGCCTGCGCGCGCTTGATGTCGGGCGCGGCGGCTCGGGAGCGCTCCTCCTCGATCTCCTCGAGCGGCGAGAGACACCGGCGGAACGTCTCGGACTTGCGTGTGCCTGGCGTCATGGCGCCGACGACGTAGATGTTCGTGGGCTCTTCGTGCGTCTCGCCGACGGCGACGACGTAGCGCCTGGCGACGGTCGCCGACGCGACGGCGAGCGAGAGGGAGGCGGGGAGGTCGACCGGGACTTGAACGGTCTGCGCGACCTCGGAGGCGAAGTCGCCGAGCTCGGGCGGGAGCGCTTCGAGCGGGAAGTCAGGGAGGAGGATCGGGGCGTCGAACGGCACGGGCTCGGGCCAGGGCTCCGGCTCGGCCGGCGCCTGCTCGCCCTTCGGCCGGAACGGCTTCACGCGGTTGGCTGCGGGGTCGAGACGCTCTCGGACATCGTGCCAGGTGCGACTGCTGCAGCCGTTGTGCTGGCAGGTGTAGGCGATGACGCCCGCGGCGTTGCGAACGATGGCGGCGGAGGTCCCGGTGTGGTTCTCGTCGAAGATGCACGGGTTGACGATCCAGCGTGACCCGCCCTGCCAGGGCTCGCGCGGGCCGGCGTGGGGGATGTGCTGCTCGATCCAGCTCTCGAGGTTGAACGTGCCGGAGGCGGCGTGCGCGACGATCCCGGGTTTCTTCTGCTCGCCGGCCTGCGGCGCCTGCGCGGCCAGGTCGCGGAGGAGCTCCTCGGGAACGTTCTCGATCCGGTCGGGGACCTCGATGATGCGGCTCATCCTGTGGGGCCGCTCCGGGGTGTCGTCGCCCTTTCGAGCGAGGGTCCCGTAGAGTTTCGTGATCCGTGCCGGGTTGAAGACGGTCGTGTCGACCTTCGTCTCGTCGGAGTCGAACCGTGCCGCGAGGGCTTCGAGGCACGCCTTGACGAGTCCGCCGTCGGCGCCGGGGAGGTCGACGGCATAGAGGAGGTGCCAGCCGTTGCCGGAGTCGGCGACGATGGGTTCCGGCCAGCCGATCCCGGACAGGTAGAGGCGGACGCGGTGCGCGAGGACCTGGGCGGCGGCCTTCTCGTCGTCGGTCGACGAGATACCGGCAGGGCGGACGGGATCGAAGTCGAGGACGATGAGCCGGCGACGAGGAACGTCGACATCGGAGGCCGACCCGCCCTTCTTGCCGGCCTGCCGGAGTCGGTTTGCCGCCCGCGCGAGGAGGTCGCTGCGGACGGGGTTCATGGTCACGTAGGCGCCCGTCCAGTCGGCTCCGGACAGGGCGGCGTGGACGACGTTGGCGGCCGTCTCGGTCGAGTCGAAGAAGCCGAAGAACGTGGCGTTCCGCCCTTCGGGCCGGCCGTTGCATCGGACGGCGGAGGCGTCGAGGGCGCGGATCTCGAAGACGTGGGGGGTGGGGAAGAGGAGTCCGAGCGTGCGCCGGACTTCGGCGCGGTCGACCGTCTCGACGATCATTCCGCGCCCCCCTGCGCGAACCGGGCGCCGGCCCGGACGATCCGGGCGAGCTCGCGGAGACGGTGCTGCTCGTCCGGCTCGGCCTCGCGGGCGGCCTGCATGAGGTCCCTGGCGACGTACAGGGCGAACATCACGTAGGAGTAGCGGTGGGTCCGCGCGAGGTCACGAATGGCGTCACGGCGGCGGGTCCGGACGGCGGCACGGCGGCAGGGGCAGGTGCTCACGCCGCGCTCCGTCTGCCGTACCAGGGCATCCCGACCGTGTAGGCGAGTCCTTCGGGCCAGCGGTGGAAGCGCCGGAAGTTGATGACGGGGAAGGGGCGGCGGCGGTAGGCTGAAAGGCGCGTAGACTCTGGGGAGCTGAACTCTTTGTCTTGCGCCGCCCGGTTCCCGCTGCTACGGGAGCCGGGCACCTTCGTCTTGGGGCGTCGTCGTCTCACGCGGCACCGTCCTCGACGAGACGCTCGAGGGCGTCGGCCTTGATGAGGACCATCCGTCCGATCCGGACGGCGGCGAGCCTCTTCGTCGTGATGAGGTTCCTGATCTGGCTCTCGCTGATCCCCGTGATGCTGGCGGCGTCGGGGATGCGGTAGGAGAGCGGGCGCGAGGGGCGCGGACGCTTGCGGTTGGAGGGGACGGGGGCGGCCTTCATGCGATAGGGCTCCTTTCAGCTGGCACGGTTGGGTTGATGGGTGAACGGCGGGCACGGCAAAGCCGCACGGCGGGCGCCGCGCGGACGGACGGAGTAGCTGCCTGAGATGGGGCCGGCGAATGTGGGGCCGAAAACCGGAGAGGGCATGGCGCTAGGCCTGCTTTCTGCTCCCCGAGTTGTCGGCACGCCGGCCGGGCGAAAAGGATAGGTCCGGGATTCCTGGGCCACCAGGGTCCCTTCCCCTACTGATGGGGTGAATTTTGCCTGATGCCAGATTGGAACGCAAGGAGTGGCGTGGCGGCTTGGGGTCCGCATCGCCAACATTCTCGCGGCATTCTCGGAGGTGCTGTAGCAGTAGCAGTTGAATTGTGTTGTGTAACTTTCTCGGATCTCTCTCTGCGGTCCGGATTTCGCGTAGTCGCGGCGGAGTGCAGAAGCCGACGGCACGGACCCTCCTCGCACGTCTCCTCGAAGAGAAAGGTCCGGGGCGGAGGAACGCGGGGAGCTTGAAAGCCGCTCGGCCGGGGGATCAATCCCGACCGCCTCCGCCCCGGATTTTCAGTCGATAGGGGTCCCGTTCGCGTGGCAAGCGTCGTCGTCGTGACGGAGTTCGAGGCGCTCGCGGTGCTCTGCGGCGCAGGTGCGCCCGCAGTAGACCCAGTCGCCGGCCTGGAGGGCGCGGTCGCCGACGTACAGCGGGTAGCCGCACCATTCGCAGGTCGTCTCCTCGTCGTGGCGGCGGATGACGTAGGCGCTCATCCCTGGATACCCCACGGCGCGGCTGCGTAGCTGGGGACGTCGTCGAGGACGCGGTCGGCGAGGATGCGGCGGACCTTCCCGAGTGCGACGGCCAGCGGTCGCTCGGAGACGTCGCCTTCCCCGATCTGGTAGAGGTAGCAGTCGAGCTGCCGGAGGGCGTAGCCGGCCGTTTCGAGGCGGGCCGTGAACGTGTAGGCGGCGGCCCGGCGCTCCTCCTCGACGTGAGGCGCCGTCGGGTAGCGGTCGACGAGGGCGTCGACGTTGAGGCGGAGGAGCTGGCGGCCGAGGTCGTCGAGCGCGTCGCGCGGGTCGAGCGGGGCCGTGAAGGCGCGGAGCGGGTTGACGAGGGGCGCCGCGTCGCGGAGCTGTAGCTGGGTCAGGATGACGGAGACCGTCTCGGGGGAGACGAGGAAGCTGCTCATCCCCGGCCCCCCTTTTCCGGGTTTTCCGGGTGCGCTCCGGGGGCGTGTCCGAAATCTACGGGGGTGCTCATCCCCGCCTCCCGAGGAGCGCCGCGACGGCGCGGAGCTTCTCGGTTCGCTGCCGGGCCGACGCGGTCGTCTTCGAGGCGCGGCCGGTCGCCTGCGCTTCGAGCCGCTCGGAGAGGGTCGCGGCGATCTCGTCGACATCCCACGTCTCGACGACGTCGCGGAGGGAAACGCGGGTCAGCGTGGACGCCTCGAGGTCTTCCTCGCCTTGCCACTTCGACCAGTGACCGGACCAGTCCAGGCGGGCGAACGTCCCGTCGCCGAGGAGAACCAAA
>JAGOBQ010000542.1 GCA_017999215.1 Thermoanaerobaculia bacterium | reverse complement strand
GAACTCGGGGAGGGCCGAGAGCGGGCCGAGGACGCGGAAGCGACCCGGGCTGTGAGAGTCGGTGTTGAGCCGCATCCGGAGCGCCTCGTCGCGGATGTTGTTCCTCCAGACCGACGCGTAGTTCAGGAAGAAGCGCTGCGCCGGCGTGAACCCTTCGACCTTCTCCGCCTCGTTCGGGTCCTTCCCGAGCGCCTTTCGGAGCGCCTCGTACGCGACCTTCAGCCCGCCGAGGTCCGAGACGTTCTCGCCCAGCGTGAGTTTCCCGTTGATCGCCTGATCCGCCAGGGGCCGGTACCCGTCGAACTGCTTCACGACGAGGGCCGTCCGGCTCTCGTAGGCTTTCCGATCCTCCTCCGTCCACCAGTTCTTCAGGTTTCCGTCGGCGTCGTAGCGGCTCCCGGAATCGTCGAAGCCGTGCGTCATCTCGTGACCGATGACGACGCCGATCCCGCCGTAGTTCACGGCGTCGTCGCCGTCGGCCCAGAAGAACGGTGGCTGGAGGATCCCGGCCGGGAAGACGATCTCGTTCATCGTCGGGCTGTAGTAGGCGTTCACCGTCGGCGGCGTCATCCCCCACTCGGTCCGGTCGATCGGCCTGCCGAGCTTCCCGAGATTCCGCTTCGCCTCGAACGCGTTCGCCGCGACGACGTTCTCGAAGTAGGAGCCGCGGGAGACCGCGAGGGCGGAGTAGTCGCGCCACGTGTCGGGGTAGCCGATCTTCACCCCGAACGCCGCGAGCTTCTTCTGCGCCGCCTTCTTCGTCTCGTCCCCCATCCAGGGGAGGGCCGCGATCCGCTCCTTCAGCGAAGCGCGGAGGTTCTCGACGAGGACCTTCATCCGCTCCTTCGACTTCGGGGAGAACGCGCGCTCGACGTAGATCTGCCCGAGAGCCTCGCCGAGGGCGCGGTCGGTCGCGGCCTGGACCCGCTTCCAGCGCTCCTCCTGCTGCGGCACGCCGTTCAGCGTCCGGCCGTAGAACGCGAACGCCTCCTCCTCGAACCGCTTCGGGAGGGCGTCGGCCGAGGCGCGGACGAGATGCCAGCGGAAGTAGGCCTTCCACGCGTCGAGCGGCTCGGATGAGGCGAGCGCCGCGAACTCCTTCGCGAACCCGGGCTGGCGGACGTTGAGCTCCTTCAGGCCGGCGATCCCGAGCGCCTCGAAGTAGGCCGCCCAGTCGTAGCCGGGGGCCTCGGCGGCGAGCTCGGCGACGCTCTTCCTGTTGTAGTTCCTCTCCGGGTCGCGAAGCTCGACCCGCGTCCGCGCGGCCGTCGCGAGCTTCGTCTCGAGGGCCATCACCGTTGCGGCCTTCGCCTTCGCCGCGTCCGGGGCGTCCCCGAGGAGCTCGAGCATCCGCGCGACGTGCGCGAGGTACTTCTCGCGGATCTCCTTCGACTTCGCGTCGTCCTTCAGGTAGTAGTCCCGGTCGGGCAGCCCGAGCCCGCCCTGGGAGAGCATCGCGAGGTAGCGGGTCGTCTCCTTCTGGTCCTGTCCGACGAAGAACGCGTAACCCGCCATCAGCCGCCGCCCGTGGAGGTCGGCGACGAGCTTCGGGAGGTCGGCCGGCCGCTTCACGGCGTCGATCTTCGCGAGCCAGGGCTCGAGCGGCTTCGTCCCGACCTTCTCGATGGCGGCCTCATCCATGCCGGAGGCGAAGAAGTCGCCGACCATCTGCTTCACGCTCCCCTTCGGCCAGTCGGCCTTCGCCGAGGTCTCCTCGAGGATCGCCTTAAGGACGGCCCGGTTGCGGTCGGCGAGCTCCTCGAAGGAGCCCCAGCGCGACTTGTCGGACGGGACCGGGTTCGCCTTCAGCCAGCCCCCGACGGCGTGCTGGTAGAAGTCCTCGCACGGCTTCACGGCCGGATCGAACGAGGCCGGGTCGACCGGCTTCCCTCCTGCCGGGGCCGTCGGAACGGCCGGGCCGGCCGCGGCGGCGGCGAACGAGAGGGTCAGGACGGGAATCGCCAGGGCGGACAGCGGACGCATCGCTCCTCCTTGTCGGGCCGACTCTACGACGGGAGCGGGACCGGGGTTTCGGTCCGGGCGAACGGCCGGCGCCCCCGACCTCCCGTACGATGGGGCCGGTGGCTCCCGGCCTCCCCGCCTTCGCCTTCGAGCGCGCGACGAAGCGCTACGGCGACCTGCTCGCCCTCTCCGAGCTGACGCTCGAGGTCGCGCCGGGAGTCGTCTTCGCGCTCGTCGGGCCGAACGGAGCCGGGAAGACGACGGCGATCGGCCTCCTGACCGGGCTCCTCGCGCCGACGACGGGACGGTCGCGGGTCTTCGGAGTCGACGTCGCGGCGAACCCGGTTCGGGCGAAGCGGCAGGTCGGCTTCGTCCCCGACCGCCCGTACCTCTGGCCCCGCTGGACACCGCGCGAGACGCTTCGCTTCGTCGGGGCGGTCTTCGGGGCGAAGGGGGCCGCGCTCGAGGAGAGGATCGAGGCGGAGCTCGCGGCGTTCGGCCTCGAGGGAGCCGGCGACCGGACGAACGAAACGCTCTCGCACGGCACGCGGCAGAAGGTGGCCCTCGCGCAGGCCTTCCTCCACGACCCGTCGCTCCTCGTCCTCGACGAGCCGATGGTCGGCCTCGACCCGCTCGCGCAGAAGAGCCTCGCCGAGCGGCTGAAGGAGCGGACCTCGGCAGGCGCCGCCGTCCTCCTGACGACGCACCACCTCGCGCTCGCCGAGGAGGTCGCCGACGAGGCGGGCGTCCTCGTGAAGGGGCGGCTCGTCGCGCGCGGCGCGCCGCTCGCGATGAGCGCGCGCGGGGCGAAGGGGCGGCTCTCGGAGCTCTTCTTCGACCTCGCCGCGGACGGCGGGGAGCCGTGAGCGCCGGGGTCGTCTCCTTCGCGAGCTCCCTCCGCGCGGCCGGCCGCTCGCTCTCGCCGCGTTCGACGGCGGAGACCGCGGGAGTCCTCGCGGTGGCCCTCTTCTCGGGGGCGTTCGTCGCAGGCGAGTACGCGGGGCTCTCTTACCTCCTCCGGCTCGGCCGGAGCGCGGCGGCGCAGCTCCCGGCGCTCGTCCCGGAGATCCTCCTCGAGCGGCTCCTCCTCGGCGCGTTCGCGGGCGCGGGAGTCCTCCTCCTCCTCGGCGCCCTGACGACGGCCGTCTCGACGCTCTTCCTCTCCGAGGAGCTCCTCCTCCGGATGGCGCTGCCGATCCCGCACGCCCGCCTCCTCCTCCGCCAGGTCGCGGCGACGGTCGCGCTCGCCTCGGGGCCGGCGATCCTCGTCGTCCTCCCGGCCGTCGTCCTCGCGGCGCGCACCGGCGCGGCGGGGGCCGCGGCGCTCGGTGCCGCCTTCCTCTCCGTCGCCGTCCTCGCGGGGGCGGCCGGCTCCGCGCTCGCGCTCGCCGTCGTGGCCGTCTTCCCTCCGCGGCGGGCCCGCCTCCTCGCGGCGTTCCTCTCGGCCA
>JAGOBQ010000541.1 GCA_017999215.1 Thermoanaerobaculia bacterium | reverse complement strand
GTCTACTTCAAGGTCGCCAAGGTCAAGATGCTCCCGTACGACAACAAGAGCGAGATCCAGGTCGTCGTCGACATGCCCGAGGGGACGACGCTCGAGGCGACGAACGCCGTCGCGCGGGACCTGGCGCTCGAGGTGCGCGGGCAGCCCGAGGTGACCGACGTGCAGGTCTACGTCGGCACGACCGCCCCGTTCAACTTCAACGGCCTCGTGCGGCACTACTTCCTCCGCTCCGGCCCCCTCGTCGCCGACCTCCAGGTCAACCTCCTCCCGAAGCAGGACCGGAAGCGCGACTCGCACACGTTCGCAAAGGACGTGAGGACGCTCCTGCTGCCGATCGCGAAGGCCCACGGCGCGAACCTCAAGGTGACCGAGGTGCCGCCCGGGCCCCCCGTCCTCTCCACGATGGTGGCGGAGATCTACGGGCCCGACCTCGAGAGGCGGATCGCCCTCGCCCGCCAGGTGCGGACGATCTTCGAGGAGACGCCCGGCATCGTCGACGTCGACTGGCACGTCGAGGACGAGGCCCCGAAGGTGGAGCTCGTCGTCGACCGCGAGAAGGCGACCCGCGCCGGCGTCACCCCCGAGGTCGTCACGCGCACGCTCCGCGTCGCGCTGAACGGCGCCGACGCCGGGCTCCTCCGCGACGAGAGCTCGCGGAACCCGGTCCCGATCGTCCTGCGCCTCGACCGTGCCCAACGCTCCAGCCTGGACGGCCTCCTCCAGACCGCCGTCCACGGCGGCTCGGGCCGGCTCGTCCCGCTCCGCGAGCTCGTCACCGTGCAGGAGACGAGGTCCGAGCGGTTCATCTACCACAAGAACCTCCAGCCCGTGACGTACGTCCTCGCCGAGATGGCGGGCGTCGCCGAGGCCCCCGTCTACGGGATCCTCGACATGGGAGACCGGATCGAGGCGCTGAAGGCGCCCGACGGCTCCCCGCTCCAGGTCATGTCGACGACGCTCCCCACCGACCCGACGAAGTTCGCGATGAAGTGGGACGGCGAGTGGCACATCACGTACGAGGTCTTCCGCGACATGGGGATCGCCTTCGCGGCCGTCCTCGTCCTGATCTACTTCCTCGTCGTCGGCTGGTTCAAGAGCTTCGTGACGCCGCTCATCATCATGGCGCCGATCCCGCTCACGCTCATCGGCATCCTTCCGGCGCACGGCCTCTTCGGCATCTTCTTCACGGCGACGTCGATGATCGGGTTCATCGCGCTCGCCGGGATCATCGTGAGGAACTCCATCCTCCTCGTCGACTTCATCAATCTCGAGCTCGAGATGGGCGAGAAGCTCGAGGACGCCGTGATCAAGGCGGGGGCCGTGAGGTTCCGTCCGATCGCGCTCACCGCCCTCGCGCTCGTCGTCGGCGGCGGCGTCATCCTCCTCGACCCGATCTTCCAGGGGCTGGCCGTGGCGCTCATCGCGGGCGTGGTCGTCGCGACGGCCCTGACCCTCGTCGTCATCCCGCTCCTCTACTACATGTACCTGAACGCGGTCGGCGTCGAGAAGGCGCTCCCGCCGCAGGACGACGCCGCCTGACCGGGCGGCCCTGCCGAACGAGCACGACCCGAAGGAGAGACACCGACATGAACCTCAACGAATGGCTCCGGGCGATCGCCGGCTTCTTCGTCCTCCTCTCCGTCGCCCTGGCGGTGACGGTCGACCAGCGCTTCCTCTGGTTCACCGGCTTCGTCGGCCTGAACCTCCTCCAGTCGGCTTTCACGAAGTGGTGCCCGGCGATCGCGCTTCTCCGGAAGCTCGGCGTGAAGGAGGGCGGCGCGTGCGGATGCTGATGATGGTCGTCGACGACGGCAAGAAGGAGGAGCTCGAGGTCCTCCTCCGGAAGGCCGGCGTCTCCGGGTGGACCGAGATCCCCGGTGTCCGCGGCATGGGGGCGACCGGCCCCCGCCTCGGCTCGGCCGCCTTCCCGAAGACCTCCGCCGTCCTCTTCACGATCGTCGAGGACGAACGCGCCCGCACCCTCGCCGCCGAGATCAAGTCCTACTGCGTCGAGTGCGGCGAGCGGCTGAAGATCGCCTCCTGGGCGGTGGAGGAGCTCCTCTGAGCCCCGCCGGCCGGGCGAGAGCGTGCGGCCGGGGTGCGGCCGGGCGCCCCGGCGCCCGGCCCGCCGAGGATCGTCGCTTGACGATCCCGCCGGCGGATGCTATATTACCGTATGGTGATATGGTCATGAGGAAGGCCGCCTCGCTCCCGAAGGAGCAGCTCATGGAGGGGATCGCGAGCTTCCTGAAGGTGCTCGCCGACCCCACGCGGCTCCGGATCCTCCACGCCCTCCAGGGCGGGGAGCGGTGCGTGAGCGACCTCCTCGCGGAGCTGCCGTGCACGCAGGCAAACGTCTCGAAGCACCTGGCCCTCCTCCGGACGGCGGGGATCGTCGAGTTCCGGAGGCAGGGGACGCAGGTCTACTACCGGATCGCGGACCCCGCGGTCTTCGCGATCTGTGGCGTCGTCTGTGGCGCGATGCAGAGGAGCCTGGACGAGAGGCGGGTCGAGCTGAAGGCCGGGAAGGCGGCCCTCGCCGCCGGGGCGCGGGCATGAGCTCCGACCTCCTCTGGGTCGGCGGCTTCTTCGTCGCCTGGATGCTCCTGCAGTACGTCGTCCTCCCGAGGCTCGGCGTCCCGACGTGAGCGGTCCCGAATCCGGCCGGCGGCCGGAGCTGCGCGACGAAGCCTGCGACGAACGAAACGAACCCGGCGTCCGGGGAGCGCCCGGACGCGGCGCCCGCCCCGAAGGCGGACGCGCGAGGAGAGCGATGAAAGCCGAGACCGCGGGCTCCCCCGCGAGCGTCGAGGAAGGCCGCTGCCGCGTCTGCGGCGAGGAGGTCCTCCCCGTCCCGACGTGAGGGGGGGTCCTGCTCTGGCGGTGCCAGGGCTGCTGGAACGTCTACCGAACCGATCAGGTCTATCCCTCCGGTCTCCCGGCCCGAGTCTGGGAGAAGCTGACCGGAGGCTGCTGAGCCGGCCGGCTCGGCTGACGACGACACGGGAGGGCCGCGCCCCGCGGCGCCTCCCCCGAGGCGAGACGATGCCCCTCTACGAGTACTCATGCGACGAATGCGGGCGGACCTTCGAGGAGCTCCGCCCCTCGAGCGAGGCCGACGCCGCGATCGACTGCCCCTCCTGCGAGTCGCGCCGCACCTCCCGCAAGCTCTCGAGCTTCGCCTCCGGCGCGAGCTCGTCCGGCTCGCCGAAGGGGGGCTGCGGCACCCGCTTCACGTGAGCGTAGCCCGCGGGGCCCGTCGGGCCCCCGTCGCGCCACCCCTCCGCTCACCGATCCCGCGCCCGCGGGCGCGACTGAGACCTCAGCCCGGAGGGGACACCACCCGAACCGGCGGATTCGCACACCGTTTGACCAACTGTTTACATCGCATGCCGATACGTCGTATCTTCCGGATC
>JAGOBQ010000539.1 GCA_017999215.1 Thermoanaerobaculia bacterium | reverse complement strand
GACCAGGGGCCAGCGCCTGCGCCGCCGCCTGGCGGTCGCCCTCTCCGTCGTCTTCGCCGCGATCGCTGCGGCGACTCCCGTCGAGGCGGGCGACTCCACCATCACCGCGCCCCGAATCGTCTACACGAGCGTCGGCCAGACGATCGAGTTCGCGGGTACCGACGCGATCTCGAACGAGAGCCGCGTGCTCACGATGGACGCGTCGATCTCCGGCTCCTGCAACCCGACGGCCGGGAACGGCTGGTCGATCTCGCTCTGCGGCCGGGTGCAGATCAGCCTGACGGACGGCACCGGCGGCTCCCTCTACATGGCGGGCACCACCCAGGTCCAGGCCTCTCCCGTCGTCTACCGGACGGCCTCGGGAGCGATCGTCGAGAACCCGACCGACCCCGCCGTCTGGGGTGGCCCGGTCCTGACCGTCTACATGAACGGCACGCTCGACCAGCTGAACGGAGCGCTCGCCGACCTCGAGTACATCCCGGCACCGGACTACGAGGACGGTACCTGGGACGAGCAGACGCCGCCGGGCGCCGGCACGCCGAACATCGACATCCTCGTCAACGACGGCTCCGTCAGCTCGACGAACGCCACGGCGGAGATCATCCTGCGCGTCGAGGGGCCCAACGGAGGCCCGACGGTGGCCGGACCGGCTTCGGCGCTCACGGCGGCCGCCGGCGCGGAGAACACGTTCCCGCCGAGCACGTCGGACCCGGCCGTCTTCTCGGTCGTCGATCCCGAGCTCTGCCTCAGAAGCCCGAACAACCGTTGCGACGGCGCCTACGACGCCGCCCCCGCCCCACTCATTCCCGAGCCCCACGACGCGATGCTCCTCGTTGCGTGGCTCCCTCAGGCGGGTTGCGGCCAGTTCGCCTTGCGGAGCGTCTCCGGCTTCACGAACCTCGGCGGGGCGACGCTCACGTCCGTCAACGCGATCCTCACGAGCGCGACCGGCCTCGACCTCGAGCAGCCCGCCGCCGACGCGATCCTCGCCACACTCGGATCGGCGGGCACCATCAACCTCTCCGGGCAGTCGAGCGGCAACAACCTCACGACGGTGTTCGCGGGGACCGCGGGGAGCATCGCGGACGTCCGCTACGCCCTGTCGCAGCTGACCTATGCTGCCCCGGCCGCCGAGACGAGCTGTACGCTGAACATCGCCTTCGCCGACCTCGGGAACAACGGCATGCCGCAGGAGTGGGTCCCGCCGAACCCGCCCGTCGGCGAGTACGAGATCCCGAACGCCCTCGCCTCGGCGATCTCCGTGACGTTCAACGTCGTAGACACCCACCCCGACGTGACGATCGACCAGATCCTTCCGTCCCAGGCGGGCGACCCGGCCGGACCCAACAAGCCGTCGGGCTTCAGGATCACGTTCGGCGAGCCGATCGACCCGGCCAGCTTCGACACGAGCGACCTCAGCCTCGCGACGAGCAGCGCGAGCGGAGCGGCTTTCGGCGCGCTCGTTCCCGTGACGCCGGGCCTCGTCTACACGGTCCCGGTCACCGCCACTGGTGACGGCACGCTCACGCTGACGATGGCCGCGGGCGGCGCCTGCGCCGCCGGGCACTTCAGCGGCAGCTCGTGCGACGCCGGCTACGACTCGGAGGCGCCCGTCTACTCCGACAACGAGATCGAGTGGGACCAGACGGCACCGACGGCCACGATCGTCCCCGAGGCCGGGCAGCCCGATCCGACGAGCGCGTCCACCGTCACCTTCACGCTCGACGTGAGCGACACGGTCTCCACCGCGCCGCTCGACATCGTCGGGAGCGAGATCGGCCTCTCCGGGACGGCGAACCCCACGACGGCGGTCGTCAGCTGGCCCGACATCACGAAGCCCAAGCAGTTCCGGGTCGCCGTCTCCGGGATGAACGGAACCGGGACGGTCGCCGCCAGGCTCCTGGCCGGCGCCTTCGTCGACCAGGCCCTCAACCCGAACACGGCCTCGGCCGACGCGGTGATCAACTTCGACAACGTGCCGCCGACCGTCGCCGTGACGCCCGCCGCGGGCCAGGCGGACCCCACGTCCGACCCGCAGATCCAGTTCACGGTCACGTTCTCCGAGAACGTGACGGGCTTCACCGACCCCGCCACCGATCTGATCCTCGGTGGCTCGGCCCTGCCGACCTCGGCGAGCATCACCGGCGGGCCAGCCGTCTACACCATCACCGTCACGGGCATGTCCGTCACGGGCGCCGTGACCCTGAGCGTCCCCGCCGGGGCCGCGAAGGACGCGGCGCTGCTCGACAACGAGGCCGCCCCCGCGGCCTCGACCGTCCAGTGGGAGCTCCCGCCGCCCGCCACCCAGGTCGCGTTCGTCCAGCCGCCCACGGACGCCATCTCCGGCGCGACGATCACTCCCGCGGTGACGGTCCAGCTCCGCGACGCCGCCGCCAATCCCGTGGCCGTCGCCGGAACGTCGATCACTCTCGCCCTCGCGACCGGCACCGGCGTCCTCTCGGGCACGACGAGCCAGGTGACGAACGCCTCGGGCCTCGCCACCTTCAGCGACCTCTCGATCGACCTCGCCGGCGCCAAGCAGCTCACCGCTGCCAGCGCGGGGCTGACCTCTGCCATCTCCGGCGCCTTCACGATCACCGCCGGGACCGCCACCCAGCTCGCCTACGTTCAGCCGCCGACCCCTGCGGCGCCCGGGGCGACGATCTCCCCCGCGGTGACGGTGCAGCTGCAGGATGCCTCCGCGAACCCCGTCGCCGTCGCCGGGACGACGATCTCCATCAGCCTCACGAGCGGCACCGGTACGCTCTCCGGCACCGCGACCCGGCAGACGGACGCCTCGGGCCTCGCGACCTTCAACGACCTCTCGATCGACACGTCCGGCTCCAAGCAGCTCACGGCCGCCAGCGCCGGCCTCATCTCCGCCGTCTCCAGCGCCTTCTCGATCACGTCGGCGACGGCCACCCAGGTCGCTTTCGTCCAGCAGCCGACGGATGCGCTCTCCGCCGCCACGATCGCCCCCGCGGTGACCGTGCAGCTACGGGATGCCGCCGCCAACCCCGTCGCCGTCGCGGGGGTGACCATCACCCTCACGCTCTCGAGCGGCACGGGCGTCCTTTCGGGAACCACGAGCCAGGTCACGAACGCCTCGGGTCTCGCCACTTTCGGCGATCTCTCGATCGACCTGGCCGGGGCCAAGCAGCTCACCGCCGCCAGCCCCGGACTCACGTCCGCCGTCTCCAGCGCCTTCACGGTCACGGCCGGTCCGGCCTCCCAGCTCGCCTACGTTCAGCCGCCGACGCCTGCGGCTCCCGGAGCGACGATCACCCCCGCGGTGACCGTGCAGCTGCGCGACGCCGCCGCCAACCCCGTCGCCGTCGCCGGAACGACGATCACGATCAGCCTCACGAGCGGCACCGGCGTCCTCTCGGGCACCACCAGCCAGCTCACGAACGCTTCGGGCC
>JAGOBQ010000540.1 GCA_017999215.1 Thermoanaerobaculia bacterium | reverse complement strand
GCCGGTCGTGGGGGCGTCGACGGCGACGATCCGCGCGAAGGGTCCGCCCTCCCGGAGCTTCACGGCGGCCGCGTCGAGAAGGGAGGTCTTGCCCGCTCCCGCGACTCCCGTGACGACGTTGAGAGCCCGACGACGAATGCGGAGGGTGGCCCCGGCGACGTTGTGGCGGGTGAGCCCCGCGAGGACGACGTCGTCCCCCGGTTTCGCCGCCCGCGGCGGTCCCGGCGCGGCGGCCGCCTCGCCGCGCAGCCAGCGCCGCGTCGGCGTGTCCGGCCCGTGCGGTCCGAGGAGCTCCGCGGGAGGGCCGGCGAAGAGAAGCCGGCCGCCCGCCGCGGCCGGACCCGGGCCGAGGTCGACGAGCCAGTCCGCGTTTCGCGAGAGGACCGGGTCGTGGTCGACGACGACGACGGTCTGCCCGCGCTCCGTCATCCGGCGGAGGACGCCGAGGAGGCGCGCCGTGTCGGCCGGGTGGAGGCCGGCGCTCGGCTCGTCGAGGACGACGACGAGGCCGCGCAGCTCGCCGAGCGCGAGGGAAAGGAGGCGAAGGCGGCGAGCCTCTCCGGGGGAGAGCGTGGGCGCGGCGCGGTCGAAGGCGAGGTACCCGAGGCCGAGATCCTCCAGGAGGGCGCAGCGCGCGAGGATCTCGTCCCGGATGGGTCCGAGGACGTCGCCGTCGCCGGCTTCCTCGAAGAGGAGCCCGAGCGCGCGCGGCGTCTCGGCGGAGAGGTCGGCGATCGTCCGCCCGAGCCAGGTGACGGAGAGCGCCTCCTTCGAGAGACGCGTCCCGCCGCAGGCCGTGCACGGCGTCGAGCGGACGAAGCGGAGGATGGAGTCGTTCCGCTTGCCGCGCAGGATCTCCTCCATGACCGGGAGGAGCCCGCGGTAACACCCCTCCTCCCGCGGCCGCGCGGTGATCCCCTTCCACTTGAGCCTGTTCTCGATAGGGTGCTTTCCATACGGGACGACGAGCCTCTCGGAGCCGCGGAGGACGACCTCGCGCACCTCGTCCGTGAGGTCGCGCCACGGCACGTCGATCGAGCCGCCATGCGCGCGGAGGACCTCGTCGAGGACGGAGAGCGTGACCTGCGAGTACATGAGGTACCCGGTCGGCGTCGAGACGCGGAGCGCTCCCTCGCGGATCGTCCTCGTCGCGTCCGCGACGAGGAGCTCCGGGTCGAGCCGGTCCTCGAGGCCGAGGCCCCGACAGGCGGGACAGGATCCTTCGCCGTTCCACGAGAAGAGCCCGCGCGTCGGCTTCACTCCGGCCGGGGCCTCGCCGAGCCGCGCGAAGAGGAGGCGAAGCAGGTCGTGGACCTCTGTGAGCGTGCCGACGGTCGACCGGGGGTTCGAGGAAGTCACGTCCTGCGCAACGGCGACCGCCGGGCCGAGCCCTTCGGCGCCGAGCAGGTCGGGACGTCGGAAGCCTCCCGCGAACTGCCGCGCGTACGACGGCATCAGCTCGAGGAAGCGCCGCTGCCCCTCGCGGAGGAGGGTGTCGAAGGCGAGCGACGATTTCCCCGAGCCCGAGACGCCGGTCACGACCGTCAGCCTCCCCCGCGGGATCTCGAGGTCGAACCCGGCGAGGTTGTGCTCCCTCGCGCCGCGAAGGCGGAGGAAGGCGGACGGCGAGGCGGTGGACATCGGTCCCCGCATCTTCCCCGAAAGAACGGGCCCTTGGCAGCCCGCCGCCCTCGGGACCGAGGTCGTCGAGCGGGATACTCTGTTCGGCGGAGCCTTCGATGACGAACGCCTCTTCCACGCGCGCCGGCCACCTCCGCGGGCTCGGCCGCCTCGCCGCCGATGCGACGCTGGGGGTGACGGAGCTCGTCGAAGCCGTGCATCGGACGATCTCCGCCGGGCCGGCTCCGCTCCGCGCGTCGCCGTGGGCAGCGACGACGTCGGGGATCGCGGGCCTCGTCTACGGCAGCGTCCGCGGCGCGACGCGGATCGTCGGAAGCGGCATCGACGCCGCCCTCGCGAGGCTCGCTCCGCTCCTCGGGGACCTGCCGCCCTCGCCCCGGCGCGAGGCCCTCGTCGCCGTCCTGAACGGTGTCCTCGGCGACCACCTCGAGGCGACCGGGAACCCTCTCGCCGTTCCGATGCGGCTGCGGCGGAACGGGAAAGACCTCGAGAGCGGTCCCACCCCCTGGGCGGCGATTCCCGCGGACGGGCCGCGCGAGATCGTGCTGATGCTGCACGGACTCTGCATGAACGACGCGGGGTGGTGCCGCGACGGGCACGACCACGGCGAGGCGCTCGAGCGCGACCTGGGGCTCGCGGCCGTCCACGTCGTCTACAACTCGGGGCGCCACGTCTCGACGAACGGGCGAGAGCTCGCGATGCTCCTCGAAGCGCGCCTCGGCAGGGGTTCCGTCCCGCCGTCAGGGCTGACGATCGTGGCGCACAGCATGGGAGGGCTCCTGGCGAGGAGCGCGATCCATTTCGCGAGGGGGGCGGCACACGCCTGGCCTCGTCTCCTCCGGGCGGTCGTCTTCCTCGGCACGCCGCACCACGGCGCGCCGCTGGAGCGCCTCGGGAACCTCTTCCAGGAGGCGCTCGGCGCCACCCCCTGGTCGCTTCCGTTCGGACGCCTCGGGAAGATCCGGAGCGCCGGGATCACCGACCTGCGCCACGGCGACCTTCTCGTGGAGGACCGGGAAGGAGCCGACCGTTTCGCCCGGCACGCGGACTCCCGCCACCCGGTCCCTCTTCCCGCGGGCCTCGCCTGCTTCGCCGTCGCGGGGACGAAGTCGAAGGGGGCGGGGGACCGCCTTGCCGGCGACGGGCTCGTCCCTGTCGCGAGCGCGCTCGGCCGCCACCGCGACCCGGAACGGACGCTGGCATTTCCGCCGGAGAGAACCCTCATCGCGTTCGGGACGAATCACATCGGCCTTCTCGGGAGCCGGGACGTCTACGAGCGGATCCGGGGGTGGGTCGAGGCCGAACGGCGGGCGACGGCGGCCACCGGGGCCGCGTGCTCCGGGAGGATCGTGCCGTGACGACGGACCTGGGAGCCCTCTTCGGCTCGATCGACGTCTACCTCTTCGACCAGCTCCTCCGCGGGCGGATCGTCCCGGGAATGCGCGTCCTCGATGCCGGGTGCGGCCGCGGCCGGAACCTCGTCTACCTCTTCCGGGAAGGGTTCGAGGTCCGTGCGATCGACCCGGACCCGACGGCCGTCGCGGCCGTGCGCGACCTCGCGCGGCGGCTCGCACCCGCTCTCCCGGAGGCGAACGTCCGCTGCGAGACGGCCGAGGACTCGACGTTCCCGGATGCCTGCGCCGACGTCGTGATCTCGAACGCCGTCCTCCATTTCGCTTCCGACGACGCGCGCTTCCTCGCGATGCTCCGCGGGACGTGGCGGCTCCTCGCGCCGGGCGGACTCTTCTTCTGCCGCCTCGCCTCCTCGACCGGGATCGAGC
>JAGOBQ010000538.1 GCA_017999215.1 Thermoanaerobaculia bacterium | reverse complement strand
CGCCCGGTACAATGCGCGTTCCGTGCCAACCAACCCCAGGGACGCGCGCGAGGTCGATCCGCTCGTCGGCGTCCTGACCGAAATCGCCCGGACCGTGACGGAAACGCTGTCGCTTCCGGAGGTTTTCGCCCGCGTCGCCGGCGCCGCGCGCCGCGTCCTGCCGTTCGACGCCGCCGGCGTCGTGCGGCTCGTCGACGGCCCCGGTCTCCTCTCGTGGGGCCTCTCGGCCCCGGACGGCGCCGAAGCGGGGCGCCGCTACGGCCGGGACGACGTCTCCCCGCTCCTCTGGCCGGGCGGCGCTTCGCCGCGGAGGATCGACGACGCCGGCGCCCTCCTCGACGCGACGCGCCAGGCCGACCGCGAGCTCCTCGAGGCGGGAATGCGCTCGGTGCTCGTCGCGACGATCGTCCGCGGCGACGTGCCGCTCGGGGACCTCTGGTTCGCCTCGCGCGCGAAAGGCGGCTTCGGTCCCGCCGACGAGCCGACGGCCCAGGCGATCGCCGACATCCTCTCGGCCACCCTCGAGCACGAGCGGCTCGCCGAGGAAGAGCGACGGAGGATCCGGCGGCACCGGGAGCTCGATTCCCTCGCCCCCGCCCTCGCGAGGGCGCTCGACGTCCGCGAGGTCTTCGACCAGGTCTCGGCGATCGCGCGCGAGGTCCTCCCTCACGAGCGGATGACGCTCGGGCTCCTGTCGGAGGACCGGACGGAGAACCGGATGTGGGCCGTCTCCGGGGATCGCGACTGGGTCCCCGACAGCTACCCGATCCCGGAGTCGGAGCGCGCGCAGATGGCGGCCGATTACCAGATCGTCGGCGACGCGGAATCCGATCTCCCGGCCGACTCCTCCCGCAGGGCGATCCTCCTCGCCGCCGGCCTCCGTTCGAGCCTGAGGGTGCCGATCCGGCTCGAGGGGAAGACCGTCGGGGCGCTCTCCTTCCACGCCCGCGAGAAGGAGAGCTTCCGCGAGGAGGACGTGGACCTCGCGCTCCGGGTCGCCGACCAGGTCGCCCTCGCGTTCTCCCACCAGCGGCTCGCCGAGGAGGCCCGCAGGGCGGAGGAAGCCCGGCAGGAGGCCGCCCGGCTCGAGGTCCGCGTCCGCGCGCTTTCCGACGAGCTCGAGTCGCGCGACGGGTTCGGCCGGGTCGTCGGCGGCTCGCCCGCCTGGCGTGCGGTCCTCGTCCAGGCTTCCAAGGTCGCTCCGACGGAGACGACGGTCCTCCTGACCGGCGAGTCGGGGACCGGCAAGGAGGTCGTCGCACGCGCGGTCCACCGCGCCTCCGCCCGAAGCTCGGGCCCCTTCGTCGCGCTCAACTGCGCGGCTCTCCCCGAGCAGCTCCTCGAGTCGGAGCTCTTCGGATACGAGAAGGGAGCGTTCACCGGGGCCTACGCCTCGCGCGCGGGCCGCCTCGAGCAGGCCGCCGGCGGCACCCTCTTCCTGGACGAGGCGGGCGAGACGAGCCCCCTCGTCCAGGCCAAGCTGCTCCGCGTCCTCGAGGCGCGGGAGTTCCAGCGCCTCGGCGGCGCGAAGGTCCTGAAGGCCGACGTGAGGATCGTCGCCGCGACGAACCGCGACCTCCACGCCGCGATGGCCCGCGGCGACTTCCGCGAGGACCTCTTCTACCGCCTCTCCGTCTTCGAGATCCACCTCCCTCCGCTTCGAGAACGCCCCGAGGACGTCCTCCTCCTCACGGAGCGCTTCCTCGAGGACCTCTCCCGGAACGTCGGACGGCCTGCGCCGGGCGTCTCCCGCGAGGCGCGCGAGCTCCTCCTCTCCTACTCCTGGCCGGGAAACGTCCGCGAGCTCCGGAACGCGCTCGAGCGGGCCGTCATCCTGTCGGAAGGGGGGCTCGTCCAGGTGGAGCACCTGCCGATCGCCGTCGCCCGGAGCGGAGCGGCGCGGGTCGCCTCGGCCGCGGCGATCGAGCTTCCGCAGGGAGGGCTCGACCTCGACGCCCTCGAGAAGACGCTCGTCACGCAGGCTCTCGAGATGGCGAAGAACAACCGGAGCCGCGCCGCCAAGCTCCTCGGCCTGACCCGCGCCCAGCTCTACACCCGCCTCGAGCGGTACGGCCTGGCGTGACGGGCGCGCCGCGCGACCGGGCGCCTCGCGCGGTCCCGCCCGAGGGAGGGACCTTCGCGCGCTGCTGGCCGCTCGACCCCGAAGTCTCCTTCCTGAACCACGGCTCGTTCGGCGCGTGCCCCGCCGCCGTTCTCGAACGCCAGGCCGAGCTCCGCGCCGAGCTCGAGCGCGAGCCGGTCGACTTCCTCGTGCGGCGGCTCCCGGCGCGGCTCGCCGAAGTCCGCGCCGTCCTCGGCCCGTTCCTCGGAGCCGAGCCCGACGACCTCGCGTTCGTCCCGAACGCGACGACCGGCGTGAACGCCGTCCTCGGCTCCCTCGACCTGGTCCCGGGCGACGAGCTGCTGACGACCACGCACGCCTACCCCGGCTGCCGGAACGCTCTCGCGCACGTGGCCGAGCGCGCCGGAGCACGGCTCGTCGTGGCCGACGTCCCGTTCCCGCTCGACGGCGAGGAGGACGTCGTCGCCCCCGTTCTCGCGGCCGTCTCCCCCCGAACCCGCCTCGCCCTCCTCGACCACGTCACCAGCCCGACGGCGCTCGTCTTCCCGATCGGGCGCCTCGTCGCCGCCCTCCGCGAGCGGGGCGTCGAGACGCTCGTCGACGGCGCTCACGCCCCGGGCATGGTGCCGATCGACCTCGAGCGCCTGGGCGCCGGCTGGTACACCGGAAACGCGCACAAGTGGCTCTGCGCTCCGAAAGGGGCCGCGTTCCTCCACGTCCGCAGGGACCTCCGGACGCGACTGCGGCCCGCCGTCACGAGCCTCGGATACTCCGAAGAGGAGTCACCGGCACGCTTCCGGGCCGAGTTCGACTGGACCGGGACGTGCGACCCGACGCCCTGGCTGACGATTCCCGCGGCGCTCGACGCGCTCGACGCCCTGCTGCCCGGCGGCTGGCCCGAGGTGATGACGCGAAACCGCGCCCTCGCCCTCTCGGCGCGGGAGACGATCGGGGAGGCGCTCCGCGTCGCTCCGGCCGCCCCCGCGGAGATGATCGGTTCGATGGCGTCCGTGCCGCTCCCGAAGCCCGCGCGCGGCTCGGCGGCCGCGCGGCTCGGCGCTCAGGGGCTCGGCGGGTGGCTCCGGGAGCGCGGCGTCGAGGCCTGGCTCTACCCGTGGCCCTCGCCGGGGGGGATGCTCGTCCGCGTCTCGGCCCAGCTCTACAACGCGTGGGCGGAGTACGAGCGGCTCGGAGCCCTCCTCGCGGACGCGCTCGCCTGACCTGTCCGAACGGTCGCGCTCAGCCCGCGAGGAGGATGGCGGAGCCCGCGAGGACCGCGGCGAGGGCGGCCCGGAGGAGCCGGGCGAGAGCGAGCGACGGGATGGAATCGGCGGCGAGGCCGGGGCTGT
>JAGOBQ010000075.1 GCA_017999215.1 Thermoanaerobaculia bacterium | reverse complement strand
CCATCGGGAGGAACGTCCAGTCGGCGATCGCGGCGCGGATCCGCTCCCCGATCTCCATCCCCCGGGCGAGCTCGCAGTCGACGAGGATGACCGTGAACTCGTCGCCTCCGTAGCGGCAGGGGAGGGACGTCGTCTGGGCGAGCTGGCGCTGGAGGATGAAGGCGACCTCCCGCAGGATCTGGCTCCCGGCGAGGTGCCCGTGCTCGTCGTTGACCGCCTTGAGGTGGTCGCAGTCGAGGAAGAGGAGCGTCAGGTCGCCGTCGGGCGTCTGCGAGAGGCGGTCGATCTCCTGGCGGAGCTTCTTGTGGAAGTAGCGGTCGTTGTAGAGCGCGGTGAGCGAGTCGCGGCGCGCCACCTCGCGGGCGCGCCTCTCGTCGAGGAGGTTCTGGAGGGCCAGCGAGAGCGTCTCGCCGAAGAGGGCCATGAGGCGCTCGTCGAGCGCGTCGAAGCCCGCCGGCTCGATGCGGTTCACGAGGACGAGCGATCCGCAGACGTGCGACTCGATGACGACGGGGACGCCGAGAGCGTTCCTCACCGGGGAGCCGAACACCTCGTCCGCCTCGCGGGAGAGGGCGCGGGCTCCCTTGATCTCGTTCACCGCGGTCTGCTCCCCGCGCGCGTAGGTGAAGCCGGCGATGCCGTCGACGGGCCGGACGCGGGTCCCGACGGCCGGATCGCGGATGTCTCCGGCCGAGGCGATCACGGTCAGCTCGTTCCGGGACCGGTCCTCCTCCTTCGCGACCGGGTCGTCCAGAAGGAGGACGGCGGCCTCCGCCGGGACGAAATCGAGCGCCTTCTTCACGAGCGTGACGAGGAAACGCTCGGGAGCGATGCCGCTCGTCTCGTCGAGGAGACGATGGCGCTCCATGAAGCGCGCGAGCTTCGGCGGCGGGAGGACCCGCGTCGTCAGGGCCACGGGGCGATTCTAGCCGCGCCGACCGTCCCGGACCCGGCCGAGGACCTCGCGGGCCCGATCCCGCAGGCGGGCGAGCTCGTCGGAGTAGTCGCCGAGCTGGGGCGCGAAGCGGAGGAACTCGACCTGCGCGAGGAGCTGTCGGACCTCCTCCCGGAGCTCGGGACCGACCCCCCGGCCGGCGAGCTCCTCGAGGAGCTCGCCGACGGGCGCCGTCTCGGCCACGCCGGTCCGCCGCGCCAGGTGACCGCGGACGGCGCGCTCGACCCGCGCCACCGCCCGCTCCTTCGTCTCTCCCGGCTCGGGGGCGAGCAGGGCCGCGGCGGGGCCGAGGGCGCGGCCGCGGCGACGGACGGCCCAGGTCGCTCCCCCCGCGACGGCGAGCAGGCCCGGGATCGCGACGAGGACCCAGAGGGGGACGGCGACGGTCGACTGCGCGAGCTCGCGCGCCGAGGGGAGGGGCGTGGGCGTGGGCGGCGCGCCCGGGAGGGTCGTCGCAGCCTGCGCTCCGGTCGCGGCGTCGGAGGCGGGCGGCGGGCCCTCGGCGATCACCGCGCCGGGAGCGGCCGCTTCGACCGTGATCGAGATCGGGGCGGTCGACCGGGCGACGACCTTCTTCTCGGCGGTGTCGAAGACCTCGAACGAGACCGGGGGAACGACGAGGCTGCCCGCCTCGGTCGGGACGAGGACGAAGTCCCACTCGGCGCTCGTCCCGCCCTTCGTCCCGCCGCGGGACGGAAGGGTCCGCGAGGAGGGAGGGTAGACCTTCACGCCCGGGATCGAGAGGTGGGGGGTCTCGGTCGCGGTCCGGAGGTTCCCGGTGCCGGCGAGGCGGACCTTGAGCGTGACGGCCTCGCCGGCCGGGACGCGCTTCCGGTCGACGCTCGCCGTGACGCCGAACTGGCCGACCGGGCCCTTGAAGTCGGGGCGGCCGGGGATCGGCAGGACCTTCAGCGTGATCGGCTTCGTCGTGCGCTCGAGGACGCGCGGCCGGAGCATCGCGAACGGATCGCCGAACGGGTCGAGCGCGACGCGGACGCCGATCCGGATCTTCGAAGCCGGGATCGTCACGGTGCCGGGGGTGAGGCCGGAGACCGCCTTGCGAAGGAGCGTGAAGCGCGCGACGGGGCGCCCCTCGAACGTGTCCTTCCGCCCCTGCGGGCGCTCGGGCCGCTCGAGGTCCTCGGCCCAGAGGCCGGGGAACTGCGGGGCCTCGACGTACTCGATCCCCTGCACCTCGGCCTCGGTGACGAGGTCGTAGGCGATCGTCACCTCCTCTCCGACGAAGGCGGTCTCCCGGCTCGGGGTCGCGACGAAGGCGAGGAGCGGTTCCGCGGAGGGGAGGCCGCGTTCGACCCCGGCGGGGCGGGTCCCACGCCTCGGGAAGACCCGATCGAACGGGTCCTCCTCGCGCTGAGGGGCGGCCGCGTCGGGGCCGGACCCGCGGCGCGCGGGACCCACCTCGAGGAGGTAGGCCCCCGCCTTCACCTCCTTCTCACCGAAACGGAAGATCGTCTCGCCGATCTCGGCGGGACCCGTTCCGGTTGGGCGAAGGAAGTAGGTGAGGCTCGAGGAGCGGGAAAAGACGCCGTTCATCAGCGTGGCCTGGGTCGAGCTGCTGGGAGGGCCGAGGGAGACGAGGTTCCGGAGCGGGAGCTCGGCCGGAGCGTGGAGGCGCCCTCCGATGCCGGGGCCCGAGAAGACGTACGTCAGCCGGACGACGTCGTCGGCGGCGGGGCGCGGATTGTCGACGACGACCCGGACCTCGGGCTCCTCCTGGGCCGCGCCGAGCGAGCCCGCGGCGAGGACCGCGATCAGCGCCGCGAGGGGCGCGAGGAGCCCGGCGGCGCGCGCGGCGCGGCTCACCAGTCCCTCCCGGGGCGCCGCTTCTTCTTCTGCTCGGCGACCTTCTTTCTCTGCTCTTCGAGGTCGTTCCGGGCGATCGCCTGGAGGAGCTGCTCGGCCTTGTCGCGGCTCATCTTCGCCTTCTTCTCGAAGTCGTCCTTCTTCGGCGGCGGCGGCGGGCCGCCCCCCTGCTGCTGTCTCTGCTGCTGTTTCTGCTGCTCGAGCCGCCGGAGCGCGAGCTCGTAGTTGAACGCGGCGTCCGCGTCGCCGGGCCGGGCCCGGAGCGCGTCGCGGAAAGCGGCCGCGGCCGCCTCCCACTGTTTGCCGGAGAGGAGGACGGTCCCGGCGTTGTGAGAAGCGTCGGCGGCGACGTCGCCCCGCGAGGCCCCCTTCGCCTTCTTCAGCGCGGCGAGGGCCTCGTCGGTGCGGCCGGCGAGCGCGAGCGCGGTCCCGAGGTTGTAGCTGCCGGCGGGGTCCTTCGGAGCGAGCGCCGCCTCGCGGGCGAACCGGGCCACCGCCTCGTCGAGGCGCTTCTCCTCCAGCGCCTTCTTCCCCGCGACGGCCTCGCCGCGCGCCGTCGTGAACGGCGGTCGGGAGAGGACCCGCTCTTTCAACGACGCCGGGGTCGGCGCGACCGCGGGAACGGAGGGCGCGCCGGTTCCCGCGGGCGCCGCGGGAGGGCTCTGGGCGAGGAGAGGGCGGCCCGACGGGACGCCGGAGAGCAGGAGGAAGAGGGCCGCGGCCGCGCCGCCCCGCGCGGGGCGCGGCCGGAGGAACCCGAGCGGGCCGATCAGGAGGAGCGCGAGCGCGCCGACGGCGACGGCGAGCGGGATCTGGAAACGTTCCCGCCTGTTCGTCCCGACGCTCCCGGAAAGAGGACGCCGCGCGGCCTTGTCGATCTCGCGGGCGACGCCGTCGAGGTCGGTCCTCCCGGGGGAGACGACGGAGAAGCTCCCCCCCGTCTCGGCGGCGAGCCTCCGCAGGAGGCCCGGGTCGGGGCGGGAGAGGACCGGGGCGCCCTCCTGCGTCTTGAATCCCGACGGCCGGCCGGCGACGTCGACCTCGGGGACGGGCGCGCCGCGCCCCTCGACGCCGACGAAGACGCCGTGGACGACGATTCCTTCGCTCTTCGCCTTCGCGATGGCCTCGTCGACGCCCCCTTCCAGGTCCTCGCCGTCGGAGAGGACGACGACCTGGCGTCCCGCGGACGTGCCCGGCGGCATCAGCTCGGCGGCGGCCGCGAGGCCGGCCGCCAGCGAGGTGCCCGGGAGCGCGCCGATCCCCGGTTCGAGCGCCTCGAGGAAAAGCGCCACCGCCGCCGTGTCGAGCGTGAGCGGAACGAGGACCTGCGCCTCTCCCTCGCAGCCGACGAGAGCGAGGCGGTCGCCCGGGAGCTTCTCGGCGAGGGAGAGCGCCGCCTGCCGCGCGAGGACGAACCGCGACGGGGTGACGTCGGTCGCGCGCATCGAAGCGGAGGTGTCGAGGAGGACGACGACGTCCGCGCCGCGGCGCTCGACCGTCTCGGTGACGAGGCCCCAGCGCGGGCGGGCCAGCGCGAGGCCCGTGCCGAGCGTCGCGACGATCGCGAGCAGGGCCCCGAAGGGGGTCCACCGATCGCGCGAGAGGAGCCCCGCCTTCTCGGCGAGGGCCGGTGCGACGAGCCCCTCCCGCCGGCGGCGGACGCGGCGCGCGGAGAGCCACGCGGACGTCGCGGCGAGGAGGGCCCCGCCGAGGGTCGCCCAGAGCCAGGCCGGGGAGAGGAAGAGCTCCTTCATCGCGGGGCCACCGGGAACGCGAGGAGCCCGAGGAGCGCGGCCGCGGCCAGGAGTCCGGCCGCGGGGAGGGCGACGCGCGGGAACGTCTCGCGCCAGCGGGTGTAGGTCGTCGTCTTCACCTCGGTCTTCTCGAGGCGGTCGATCTCGGCGTAGGTCCGTGCCAGTCCCTCGGGGTCGGTCGCGCGGAAGAAGCGGCCGCCCGTCGCGTCCGCGATCCGCCCGAGGAGCTTCTCGTCGACCTCCACCTCGGCCATCACGCGGCGCTCCACGACGCGCCCGGTTTCGGGGTCGCGGACCGGGACCGGGATCTCGACCGGCCCGCCGGCCGTGCCGACCCCGATCGTGTAGACGCGGACTCCGAGCCCCTTCGCCACGTTCGCGGCGGTGTCGGGGTCGATCTCGCCGGCGTTGTTCCCACCGTCGGTCACGAGGACGATCACCTTCGATTTCGCCTTCGAGGCGCCGAGCCGCGCGAGGGAGTTCCCGAGCGCCATCCCGATCGCGGTCCCGTCCCCCTGCTCCCCCATGTTGAGCGCGCCGAGTCGCTGCAGGAGCATGTCGCGGTCGGTCGTCAGCGGCACGACGGTCCGCGACCGGCCCGCGAACGCGATCAGCCCGAGCCGGTCCTGGGGCCTCCCCTCGACGAAGGTCCGCGTCGCGGCCTTCGCCACGAAGAAGCGGTTCTTCGGCTTGAAGTCCTCCGCGGCCATCGACCCGGACGCGTCGAGGGCGACGACGATGTCGACCCCCTCCGTCCACGACTCGGTCCTCTCGAGCCCGACCCGCGGGCGCGCGAGGGCGACGACGAGTCCCGCGAAGCCGAGGCAGGCGAGGACGAACGGGAGGTGACGGAAGCGGACCCGCCACCCCGGCTTCACCTTCGCGACGAACGCGAGGGTCGGGACGACGAGGGCCGTGTCCCCCTTCCGCTCCCGCGCGATCCGGAGCGCGATGGCGACCGGGACGACGAGCAGGAGGAGGAGCACGAGCGGGTCTCGGAACGTGAGCCCGGGCGGGAGGAGCGTCGCGAGGAGGCTCATCGCGCGCCTCCCGCCGGCCGCGCGGCCGGCGCGCCCTTCGCCGCGACCGGAGGCCTGGGGGCCTTCGCGGCGGCCTTCGCCGCTTCCCGCTCCGCCGCGGCCTGCGCGGCCATACGCGTCCGGCCCCAGACGAGGAGGTGGCGGGCTCCCTCGAGCGCCCCCGCGGCTTCCGCGGCCGTCGCGCCCGCGCGGCCGAACTTGACGCGGTCGGCCCCCATGAGGAGATCCGCGAGCGCGACCTCCCGGGGCGGCTCGGCGCCGAGGTCGCGGAGGCGGCGGACCGTCTCGAACGTCGTCCACTCGAGGACCGGCTCCCCGAGGTGCCTCTCGAGGAAGCGCTTCGCGGCGTGCGTCAGGTCGGAGTAGAAGGGGCGCGGGTCGCCGTCGAGCGAGGCGGCGCGCGCGGCGAGGGCCGCGAGCGCGGACTCGAGCTCGACGTCGGGCGGAACGGGAGGGGGAGCGGCCGCGGCCCCTGCCGTCGCCCCCTTCTTCCGGCGCTTCACGAGCCACGTGACGAGCCCGGCCAGGGCGAGGACGACCGCGGCGATCGAGGCCCAGAACCAGGGGCTCCGGGCGGGAACCCGGACGGGGCGGGCCGGCTTCGGGGCGAGCGCCTCGGAGTCCTCCCCCTCGGGGAGGCGGGAGGCGATCGTGAGCGCGACGCCCGGCGCGCGGAGGACCGCCGTCGTGCCGTCGGGGGCCCGGTACGCGAAGACGGGACCGGGGACGCGCGTCTCGCCCGGGACGAACGCGGCGACGCGGACGGTCTGACGAACGTCGACGTGGCCGGCGTCTCCCTTCACGCGCTCCGCCACTGCGGGTCCGACCGGCTCGAAGTCCAGGACGAAACCGGCGGTGGCGGGCTGGCCCTCGGGCCTCGGCGGCGAGACGAGGTGCGTCAGCCGGAGCTCGGCCCCTTCGGGGACGCGCGCGGAGTAGACCAGCGTCACCGGCTCGCCGACGGCGGCGGTCGTCCGGTCGGCGGCGGAGGTGACGACGAGCGGAGGAGGCACCGTCGCCTCGGGGAGTCCCGGACGGGGCGCCTGCGCCGCCAGAGGGGCGGCGAGGGCGAAAGCCCCCGCGAGGAGCGCGGCGCACCTCATCGTCCGGCCGACCTCCGCCGCTCGCGCTGCTTGAAGAAGCGAACGAGCGCGCGCTCGTAGGGCGCGTCGGTCGTGAGGGGGACGGAGTCGATGCCCGAGGCTCGGAAGATCTCCGCGGGGTCCGGGAACGGGCCGCCACGCCTCTTCCAGGCGGCGCGGAAGGCGGGGTCGCCCGCGTCGAAGACGCGCGCGAGGCCCGTCTCGGCGTCGCGCAACCGCACGAGCCCGCGGTCGGGTATCGCGGTCTCGAGCGGATCGGTGATCGGCATGGCGACGACGTCGTGCCGCCGCCGGAGGATCTTCAGCGGCTTCTCGTAGTCTGCGGCCAGGAAGTCGGAGAGGACGAAGACGACCGAGCGCTGCTTCAGGAGCGAGGCGGCCGTCTTGAGGGCGAGGCCGAGATCCGTCCGTGTCCCTTCCATCGGCTGGACGAGGACGTCCCGCAGGATCGACAGGGCGTGGTCGAACCCCTTTCGCGGCGGGACGAACCGCTCGAGCCGGTCGGTGAAGAGGAGCGCCCCGACCCGGTCGTTGTTCTTCACCGCCGCGAACGCGAGGAGGCCGGCGAGCTCGGCCATCAGCGAGCGCTTCGTCAGGAAGCGCGAGCCGAATTCCTGCGAGCGCGAGAGGTCGACGACGAGGAGCGTCGTCAGGTCGCGCTCCTCGACGAACTTCTTCACGTGCGGGACGCCCGTCCGGGCCGTGACGTTCCAGTCGATCGCCCGGACGTCGTCGCCCGGGACGTACTCGCGGACCTCCGAGAACTCCATTCCCCGCCCGCGGAAGACGGAGTGGTACTCCCCGCCGAGCCCGGCGTCCACCATCCGGTTCGTCGTGATCCGGATACGCTGGATCTTCTTGACGATCTCGCGGGGCAGCATCGCCGGAATTCCTTCAGGCGCCCTTGAGGTCGGCCCCGATCCCCCTCGGGGGGGCCGGGGGGATCGAGAAACCCCCGGGAAAACTCATGGCACTTCGATTCTCTCCAGGATCCGGGAGACGACCTGGTCGCTCGAGACGTTCTCGGCCTCGGCCTCGTAGGAGAGGAGGACGCGGTGGCGGAGGACCTCGGGGGCGACCTCCTTGACGTCCTCGGGGACGACGTAGCCGCGCCCCTGGAGGAACGCGTGGGCGCGAGCCGTCGAGAGGAGCGCGAGCGTGGCGCGGGGAGAGGCGCCGTACTGGACGAAGTCGGCCAGCTCCGGCAGGCCGTAGGCCCGCGGATCGCGGGTGGCCGCGACGAGCTCCACGAGGTAGCCCTTGATCCGCTCGTCGGCGTAGAGCTGGCGGACGAGCGCCTGGAGCTCCACGATCTGGGCGGGGGTGAGGACGGGGCGAACGGAGTCGGAGGCGGTCTTCTCCGTCGCGTCCCCCATCCGGTCCAGGATCTGGCGCTCCTCGGCCTTCGTCGGGTAGCCGACCCTCAGCTTCATCAGGAAGCGGTCGACCTGGGCCTCGGGGAGCGGGTAGGTCCCCTCCTGCTCGATCGGGTTCTGCGTCGCCAGGACGAGAAACGGCTTCGGGAGCGGGACCGTCTCGTCGCCGATCGTGACCTGGCGCTCCTGCATCGCCTCGAGGAGGGCCGACTGCACCTTCGCGGGTGCCCGGTTCACCTCGTCGGCGAGGAGGATGTGCGCGAAGACAGGCCCGCGCCGCGCCACGAACTCCTGCGTCTTCGGGTTGAAGACGAGCGTCCCGACGAGGTCGGCGGGAAGGAGGTCGGGCGTGAACTGGATCCGCGAGAAGCTCGCGTCGAGCCCGCGGGCGAGCGTCCTCACGGCGAGCGTCTTCGCGAGCCCGGGGACCCCCTCGAGGAGGACGTGCCCGTCGGCCAGGAGGCCGATGACGAGCCTCTCGACCATCTTGGGCTGGCCGACGATGACCTTGCGGACCTCGGCGAGCAGGGCGGTGACGGCGAGGGAGCTCTCCCGGATCTTCTCGGTGAGGGCGGCCGTGTCGGCGGGGGCGATGCTCATGCTTCCTCGGGGCGCGTCATCGAGACGCGCGGACGGACGTTCGGCGGACAGAACGCTGCCGTTCTGGCGCGCCACCGGGCCTACCGATTCTCATCGAGCAACGCCGGTGCCGCGACGGAACGGCACGCCTCGGCTATCCTCGGCTTTCCCATGCGCCGGCCGCTCGTCCCCCTCCTCGTCGCGGCGCTCCTCGCCCTCGCGCTCGTCGTTCCGGGGCCCGCCGACGCGGCGACGAAACGCCGGAAGAAGAAGGTCCGGCGGCCCGTCCCGACCCCGACGGCCCGCCCCTATTACGGCCCGCCCGCCCCGACGCCGGCGCCCTGGCGGCGGGCCGCCGGGGCGTGCATGGAGTACACGCCGGGGCAGCACCTCGTCGTCGCCGAGGTCGGCGCGACGGGTCGCGTCTTCCGGGTCGACGGCGAGACGAAGATCGAGACGGAGGTCCGGAAGGGGCTCCGCGTACGGATCCTCTACGAGGACAGGCCCGAAGGTCCGGTGGCTCGGAGGATCCTGCCGGGGCCGATCGCGGCGACGCCGTCGCCGCGGACGCCCTGAACGGGCGGACCCGCCGGTGAGGCGGGTCCGCCGCGGGCTCAGGCGACGTGCTGCTGGAACTTCTGCTCGAGGGCGGCCTGCGAGGCGAAGCCGATGACGCGCTCGACGACGACGCCGTCCTTGAAGAGCATGAGGGTCGGGATCGACATGATGTTGTACTTCTCGGCGATCGACGGGTGGTCGTCGACGTTGACCTTCCCGACTTTGACTGCCGCGCCCCACTTGGCGGCGAGGGCCTCGACGACCGGGGCCACCTGGCGGCACGGGCCGCACCAGACGGCCCAGAAATCGACGAGAACGGGAGTGCTGCTCGCGAGGACCGCCTCGTCGAACGTGGCGGCGGTGAACTCCTGGACGTTTCCTGCCATACGGGTTCCTTTCTACCGGCGGGACGGCGGAGGCCGTGAGGCCAGCCGCCGGGCGCGCATGGTAGGTTGGCGTTCGTGAGAGCGTCAAGGCGGCCCCGTCTCGGCCAGAACTTCCTTTCGAGCCCGCGGACCGCGGGCCGGATCGTCGACGCGCTCGGGGCTCCCGCCGCGAGCTGGGTCGTGGAGATCGGGCCGGGGAAGGGTGCGCTGACGCGTCCGCTCCTCGCGCGGGGCCTGAAGGTCCTCGCCGTCGAGGTGGACGCCGTCCTCGCCGCGCGCCTGCGCGAGGGGCTCGGCGGGGAGGACCTGCGGGTCGTCGAGGCCGACGCGCTCGCCTTCGACCCCGCCGCGGCGCTCGCCGAGGCCGGGGCGTCCCCGCCCGTGCCTCTCGTCGCGAACCTCCCGTACGAGTCGGCGACGCCGATGGTGCGGGCGTTCGCCCGGAGGCGGGACCTCTTCTCGCGCCTCGTCGTCATGGTGCAGCGCGAAGTCGCCGAGCGGATCTGCGGCAGGCCCGGAGACGACGGCTACGGCTTCCTCTCGATCGACGTCGCCTTCCACGCCGCGGCGCGCCGCCTCTTCGACGTCCCTCCGGGCGACTTCTCGCCGCGGCCGAAGGTCGTCTCCACCGTCGTCGAGCTCGTGCCCGGCGTGCCTCCGGAGGACGCCGCCGCCGCGATCGCCGTGGCGTCGGCGGGGTTCGCGGTGCGGCGGAAGACGCTCGTCAACGGGCTCTCCGCCGCCTGGGGGCGCGAAGCGGCGGCCGCGGCGGTGGCGTCGGCCGGGCTCCTCCCGACGGTCCGGGCGGAGGAGCTTCCGCCCGAAGGCTTCCTCGCGCTCGCCCGGCGCCTCGGGCCCCGGCCGGCGGCGGCCGGAACCCGCTGAATCCGCGGAGCGGCGCCCCCGAACTGCTAGACTTCGTCGATGTCGGTCACGTTCTGGCAGGCCATCCTGCTGGGCATCTTGCAGGGTCTGACCGAGTTCCTCCCGGTCTCCTCGAGCGCCCACCTGATCCTCGCGCAGAGGCTCCTGCCGGGTTTCTCGCAGCCGGGGATCCTCTTCGACGTCATGCTCCACGTCGGGACGCTCGTGGCCGTCGTCGTCTACTTCCGGGAGCGGATCGGGAGCCTCCTCGCGGGAGCCGTCTCGCGCGACCCGGCCGTGCGCCGCCCGGCCTGGAAGATCGCGATGCTCCTCGCGACCTCCGTCGCGCTGACGGGCGTCGTCACGCTCCCCCTGAAGAAGTTCGCCCTCGAAGGGATGGAGAGTCTTCCCCGGATCGGCCTCGCCCTCCTCGCGACGTCCGCGCTCCTGGCGACGGCCCAGGTGGTCGGCAAGCGGCGCGGCGAGGGGGGCCGGACGCTCGAGGAGATGCGCTTCTCCGACGCGGCGCTCATCGGCGCGTTCCAGTCCCTCTCGGCCCTCTTCCGGGGCCTCTCGCGCTCGGGGAACACGATCTCGATGGGGCTCTTCACGGGCCTCTCGCGGCGAGCCGCCGCGGAGTACTCGTTCCTCCTCTCCGTCCCGACGATCCTCTCGGCGGCGCTCGTCGAGAACGTCAGCGAGTACCGGGCCTCGGGACACCTCGTGACCGACGGGAGCCACCTCGGCGTCTACCTCGCGGGCATGGTGACCGCCGGCGTCGTCGGCTACGCCGCCGTCGCCCTCCTCCTTCGCCTCGTCGTCGCGATGAAGCTCCAGTCCTTCGTCTTCTACTGCGCGCTCCTCGGCGCCGCGGTCCTCGCCGCGGGCCTCCTCGGAAACCGATGAGCGAGAGCCCTCGGAATCCCGAGGCCCCGCGCCGCCGCCGGGACGAGTTCCTCGGGATCCTCCTGGTGGCGGCCGGCCTCCTCCTCGTCGCGGCGCTCTTCTCGTACGACCCGGCCGACCCGTCGCTCTTCTCCGCGGTGGCCGACCCCGACGCGAGGCCGGGCAACTGGGCCGGCCGCGTCGGCGCCTCGTTCGCGGACGGCGCGCTCCAGTTCTTCGGCTTCGCCGCGTTCGCCCTGCCGGCCGTCGTCCTCGCCCTGGGCGTCGCCCGCTTCCGCTCGCGCGCTGTCGGAGCGTGGGGAACGAAGGCGCTCGGCGTCGTCGTCGTCCTCCTCTCGTCGGCGCCCCTCTGCCACCTCGCGTTCGGCCGCCCCCGCCTGCTCGGAGGGGGGCTCGGAGCGGGCGGCTTCGTCGGGGACCTCGTCGCCGGGGCCCTCGTCGCCGCCTTCAACCCGCCCGGCGCGGCGATCGCGCTCCTGGCGACCCTCCTGATCGGCCTCCTCCTCGTCGCGTCGCTCTCGCTCGGCGAGGCCGTCCGGCGCATCGCGCTCCGGTCCTCGGCGAGCCTCGCCGCCTGGAGGCTCGAGCGGGAGCGTCGGCGGCAGGTGGAGGAGAAGGAGCGGACGCGCCGGGCCGTCGTGAAGAAGCACCTCGAGCGGGCCATGGAGGAGCCGCCGCCGGCGGACGAGGAGGAAGAGGCCGGCGGGGAGGTCGTCGCGATCCCCTCGCTCGCGACGCTCCGCGTCCGGGAGCGGAGCGGCGCCGGGCAGTTCTCCGTCCGTCGGACGGCGGGGCCTCCGGTCGCCGCCGGCGCGGAGGGGAGCGCCGCGGCGGCATCGGCCCTCTCGCCGGCCCCCCCGCCGCGCCCTTCCCCGGTCGCCCGCCCGGCCCAGCTGAAGAAGACCGAGCCGGCGCCGCAGCGC
>JAGOBQ010000537.1 GCA_017999215.1 Thermoanaerobaculia bacterium | reverse complement strand
TCGCCCTGGAGCGGGCGCGCGCCGAGCGCGAGAAGCTGGAGGCGGCGGTCGCCGCCCTCACGCTTCACGCGCCCAAGGACGGCGTCTTCGTCGTCGCCGAGAACCCGCGCGAGAGGAAGAAGTTCCTGACGGGCGACACGCTCTGGCCCGGCCTCGCGCTCGCGCGGATCCCCGACCCCGGGGCGCTTCGCGTCGACGCGCTCCTCTTCGACGTCGACGACGGCCAGGTCCGCGCCGGAGAGGCCGCCGTCGTCGTCCCCGACACCTTCCCGGATCGCCGGCTCCCCGCCCGGATCGCTTCCGTCGCCCCTGTCGCGCAGCCGATCGGGCGCGGCTCGCCAAGGATGGCCTTCCGCGTCCAGGTCGACGTGACCGGCGGAGATCTCGACGGGCTCCGCCCGGGGATGTCGGTCCTCGTCGAGACCCCTCCCGCCCCGTCTCGGGCCGCGAGTCCGAGCCCGGGGGACGTCCCCCTCCCGCCCCCCGACCTCGCGGGCGCGCGCCGGGCGAAGGCCGAGAAGCGGGACATCCTCCTCTCCGTCGAGCTGAAGGGCGAGCTCGCCGCGCTCGACGGCGAGCCGATCGGCCCCACGCGTCTCCCCGAGGTCTGGGACTACCGGATCTCGTTCCTCGCGCCCGAGGGATCCGAGGTGAAGAAGGGCCAGCCCGTCCTCCGCTTCGACACGACGGCGGTTTCCCAGCAGCTCGAGGAGAAACGGGCGGAGGCCGAGTCGGCCGGCAAGCAGATCGAGCGCCGCCGCCGGACGCTCGCGCTCTCGCGCGCCGACCTCGAGCTGCAGAAGGCGCAGGCCGAGGCGCGCCGCGCGAAGGCGGCGCTGAAGGTCGACGTCCCCCCGGAGGTCTCCGGCGCGATCGAGCTGACGAAGGCCCGCCTCGACCTCGCGCTCGCCGAGGCGGAGTCGGCCTCGGTGACGCGCCGCCTCGAGGCGGCCGAGCGCGCGGCTCGCGCCGAGCTCTCGATCCTCGAGGGGCGCCGCCGTCGCGCCGCGCTCCGCGCCGGCGAGCTCGTCTCGTCGATCGGGAAGATGACGGTGCCCGCTCCGCGCGACGGGACCGTCCTCCTCATCCCGAGCTGGAACGGCGACAAGAAGAAGGTCGGCGACCGCTGCTGGTTCGGGGAGAAGGTCCTCGAGGTCCCCGACCTCGCGCGCGTCGGCGTCCAGGCCGAGGTCGACGAGGCCGACGCGGGGCTCGTCCGGGAGGGGGCGTCGGTCTCTCTCCGTCTCGACGCCCACCCCGACACCGAGGTCCGCGGGACGGTCCGCCGCGTCCAGAAGACGGTCCAGCGCGCCTCCCCGTCCGTTCCGCTCAAGGTCGCGCGTCTCTCGGTCACGCTCGGGGAGATCGACCCGAAGAAGATGAAGCCGGGGATGCGCGTCCGCGGCCGCGTCGAGGTCGGTCGCGCCGCGGGCGTCCTCGCGGTCCCGGCGGACTCCGTGGTGCCGACCGAGGCCGGCCCCTTCGTCTGGGTTCCCCGCGGGAGCGGCGCCCGCCCGGTCGCCGTGAAGGTCGGTCGGCGCAACGGCGAGTGGGTCGAGGTCCTCTCCGGGCTCGCCGAGGGGGACGCAGTCCTGCGCGTCGCGCGCCCGGCCCCGAAGGGAGCCGCCTCGTGAAGCGCCGCGCCCTCGTCGTCCTCGCGGTGGCGCTCCTCGCCGCCGCCGCCCTCGGTGCGAGGCTCCTCCGGCCGCGGGCGTCTGACGCCGGCATCCCGACGTTCGTCGTGAAGACGGCGAAGCTCGAGAGGACGGTCCGCGCCGAGGGGGTCCTCCGCGCCGTGGACGCGACGCCCGTCCGCGTCCCGGGCAACGACGTGAGCCTGAAGATCGGCTGGATGATCGAGGACGGGACTCCCGTGAGATCGGGGGACGTCGTCGTCCGGCTCGACCCGACGCAGACGACGAAGCTCCTCGCCGACGGCCGGGCCGAGCGCGCGACGGCGGACCGCCGCGGCGACAAGGAGCGCGCCGAGGCGGGGGCGCTCATCGCGAACCTCCGCCGCGACGCCGAACAGGCCCGCGACGAGCGGACGACCGCGGAGACGTTCCAGAGCCGCGACCCCGAGCTCTTCTCCCGGCACGAGATCATCGAGGCCGACATCGACGTCTCGCTCGCGACGCAGAAGGAGCGCCACGCCGTCGGATCGAAGGGCGAGCGCGAGGCCCTGGCCCGGACGAGCCGGGAGCTCGTCGCCCTCGACGGACGCACGGCGCAGCTGAAGATCGACAAGGCCGAGCGGGAGCTCGCCGCGCTCGAGCTGAAGGCCCCTCACGACGGGATCGTCGTCCTGAAGAGGAACTGGCGCGGCGAGCTGCCCCAGGTCGGGCAGGTCGTCTGGAGCTCGCAGACGCTCGCGGAGATCCCCGACCTCGGCAAGCTCGAGGCCGAGGTCTGGGTCCTCGAGGCCGACGCCGGGGGGCTCGCGCCCGGGCGTCCCGCCGCCCTCTCGCTCGAGGGCGAGGCCGGCCGGCCCGTCCCCGCGAAGGTGAAGTCGGTCGACGCGCTCGCCCGGCCGCGCCTCCGGAACGTCCCGATCCAGTACTTCGGCGCGGTCCTTTCGCTCGACGCCGTCGACCGCGCGCGAATGAAGCCGGGACAGCGCGTCGCGGCGACGCTCGACCTCGGCGGCGAGGACGGCGTCCTCGTCGTCCCGCGGCAGTCGCTCTTCGAGCGCGGCGGCGGCACGGTCGTCTTCCGGCTCGCGAGGGGCGCCTTCGAGCCCGTCCCCGTCACGCTCGGCGCCTCCGCGCTCGGACGCGTCGCCATCGCCTCGGGCCTCGAGGAGGGCGACGTCGTCGCGCTCGTCGACCCGGAGGCCGCTCCCGAGCCGGCCTCCTCGCCGGCGCCCGGTCCCCCGGTCGGAGGGGCGTCGTGAGCCTCCGCGAGTCGCTCCTGCGCGCCCTGGCGAGCCTCTCGGCGCACAAGCTCCGCTCCGTCCTGACGATGCTCGGGATGATCTTCGGCGTCGGCGCCGTCATCGCCATGCTCTCGATCGGCGCGGGGGCCGAGCGGCAGGCGCTCGAGATGATCCGGCGGATGGGAATCTCGAACGTGATCGTCCGCGCGAAGGAGTTCCGCCCGGACGAGCTCCAGGAGGTCCGGAAGAAGTCGATCGGCGTCTCGCTCCGCGACGCGGCCGGGATCGAGGAGGCCGTCCCGGGAGTCGACTTCACCGGGCCGCGCGTCACCGTGAACCCGTGGAGCGTGAGGGGGCGCGGCGGGAAGAGCGAGGCGCGCGTCTCGGGCGTCTCGTGGCGCCACGCCGAGCTCGTCTCGCTGCCGCTCGCCGCGGGGCGGTTCCTCACGAAGGAGGACGAGGAGGCGCACGCCCAGGTCTGCGTCCTCGGCGACGGCGCGCGCCGCGACCTCTTCGGGTGGGAGCCCGCCCTCGGCCGGACCGTGAAGGTGAACGACGTCTGGCTCACGGTCGTCGGG
>JAGOBQ010000536.1 GCA_017999215.1 Thermoanaerobaculia bacterium | reverse complement strand
CTCCCGGGGGGGCTTGGCTTCGCGCGCCCCCCCGGACCCCCTACTCGTAACGCAAGGCTTCGATGGGATCCAGACGACTCGCCTTCAGCGCCGGGTAGAAGCCGAAGGTGACGCCGATGACGGCGGAGAAGACGAAGGCGAGCGAGACGGAGCTCGTCGTGACGGCGACGGGCCAGCCGGCGAGCTTCGCCACGGCTTCCTGGATGCCGACGCCGAGCGCGATCCCGAGGACGCCCCCGGCGATCGCGAGGACGACCGCCTCGACGAGGAACTGCGCGCGGATGTCGGCCCCCTTCGCGCCGATCGCCATCCGCACGCCGATCTCGCGCGTCCGCTCGGTGACGGAGACGAGCATGATGTTCATGATCCCGATCCCGCCCACGAGGAGCGAGACGCCCGCGATCGACCAGAGGAGGATCGCCATCGTCTTCGACTGCTCCTCGGCGCGCGCGAGCATCTCGGTCTGGGACCGGATCATGAAGTCGTCCTCCTGGCCCGCCGCCCGGTTGATCCGGTGCCGCTGCCGGAGGAGCGCCGTGATCTCCTCCTGGGCCCGGTCGACGAGCTCGGGCGTGGAGACGGCCGCCATGATCATCCCGACCGCCGTCGTCCCCATGATCTTCTTCCGGACCGTCTGGTAGGGGGCGACGACCGTGTCGTCCTGGTCCTGCCCCATCATCGAGCCCCCCTTCGGCTCGAGGACGCCGACGACCCGGAACGGGATGTTCTTGATCCGGATCGTCTTGCCGATCGGATCCTCGCTGCCGAAAAGGGTCGTCGCGACGGTCTGCCCGAGGACGCAGACCTTCGCCGCCGCCCGGTTGTCCTGGTCGGTGAAGAACTGCCCCTGCGCGACGTTCCAGGAGCGGATCGCCGGCCAGTCGACCTCTCCCCCCTGGATCGACGTCGACCAGTTCTGGTTCCCGTAGACGACCTGCGCGACCGACCGGATCGACGCCGAGACGTAGGAGACGGTCGGGACCTCCGCGCGGATCGCCGCGACGTCCTCCTCGGACAGCTTCGAGTTCGACCCCCAGCCCGACCGCGCTCCCGAGGAGGTGACCGTCCCGGGGTGGATCATCAGGAAGTTCGTCCCGAGCGACTGGAGCTGCTGCTCGGTCTGGACCCGCGCCCCTTCTCCGATCCCGATCGTCGCCACGACGCAGGCGACGCCGATGATGATCCCCAGCGCCGTCAGGAGCGAGCGCATCTTGTTCCGCCCCATGGCGCGGAACGCGACTTTCAGGATGCTCGTCGTCTTCGTCATCGCGTCCCCTTCGCGGATCGGCGTTCCTTCACCACGTCGTCGGAGACGATGCGGCCGTCGCGGAACGCCACGACCCGCCGCGCGTACTCGGCGATGTCGTGCTCGTGCGTGATCAGGACGACCGTCTTCCCCTCCTCGTTCAGCTCCTGGAAGATCCCCATGATCTCGTCGGAGGTCTTCGAGTCGAGGTTCCCGGTCGGCTCGTCGGCGAGGAGGATCGCCGGATCGTTCACGAGGGCACGGGCTACGGCGACGCGCTGCTGCTGGCCGCCGGAGAGCTGCGCGGGCGTGTGGTCCCAGCGTTCCGCGAGGCCGACCTTCGCGAGGCAGCCCCGGGCCTTCTCGAGCTGCCCGGCGTCCGAGAGCCGGTGCTTCCGGGAGTAGAGGAGCGGCAGCTCGACGTTCTCGAGCGCCGAGGTCCTCGAGAGAAGGTTGAAGCTCTGGAAGACGAAGCCGATCTTGTCGTTCCGGATCTCGGCCCTCTCGTTCCGGTCGAGCGTCGAGACGTCGGTCCCCTCGAGGACGTAGGTCCCGGAAGTCGGCCGGTCGAGGCACCCGAGGATGTTCATGAACGTGGACTTGCCGGAGCCCGAAGGGCCCATGACGGCGAGGAACTCGCCGGAAGCGACGTCGAGCGTGACGCCGTCGAGGGCCCGCACCTCGGAGTCCCCCATCCGGTAGACGCGCGTCAGGTCGCGGATCCGGATGACCGGTTCGGCCGAGCTCGCCGCCACGCCTACATCCGCCCCATGCCGCGCGGCGCGCCGCCGCCTGCGCCGCCCCCCGCCCGGGCCGTCGCGAGGCCGAGGACGACCTCGTCCCCTTCCTTCAGGTCGTCCGTCTCGACGGCCGTCAGGTTCCCGTCGGTCAGCGTCGTCTTCACCCGGACGGCACGGAGCTTTCCGGTCGGCAGCTCGACGTAGACCTCTCCCGACCGGGAAGGACCGGAACGTCCGGCCCCGCCCCGTCCCGCGCCGCCACCCGGCCGGCCCCCTTCGCCTCGGCCCGGCCGTCCGCCGCCCGGGGCGCCCGCCGCGCCGTTCCCGGCCTTCTCGGCCGGTGCGGCGCCGGACGCGGCCGCCGCGTCGGGCTTCCCCTTCCCGCCGTCCGCGAGGTCGGCCGGGTCGGGCTTGAAGCGGAGCGCCGCGTTCGGCACGCGCAGGACGTCGTCCCGCCGGTCGACCGGGACGAGGACGTTCGCCGTCATCCCGGGCCGCAGGCGCAGCTCCGGGTTCGAGACGTCGAGCAGGACGGGGTAGGTGACGACGTTCTGGACCGTCTGGGGAGAGAGGCGGATCTGCGAGACCCGCCCCGTGAAGGTCCGTTCGGCGAACGCGTCGACGGTGAACGTCGCCTCCTGCCCTTCCTTCACTCGGCCGATGTCGGCCTCGTCGATGTTCGTCAGGACCTGCATCTTCGTCAGGTCCTGCGCGATCGTGAAGAGGACGGGCGCCTGGAACGAGGCGGCGACGGTCTGGCCGATGTCGTACTGCCGGTCGACGACGACGCCGTCGATCGGCGAGAGGATCCTCGTGTAGGCGAGGTTCGTCTCGGCCTGCTTCAGCCCCGCCGACGACTGGGCGACGGACGCGGCGGCCCCGTCCCGGTTCGCCTTGGCCGTGTCGTACTCCGACTGCGCCTGGAGCTGCGCCTCGAGGAGCTTCTTCGCGCGGGCCAGGACGAGCTCGGCGTTGCGGAGCTCGACCTTCGCGCGCTCCAGGTCGGCGCGGCGCTGGTCGACCGTCGCCTGGAACGGCGTCGGGTCGAGCTCGGCGAGGAGCTGGCCCTTCCGGACCTCGGAATTGAAATCGGCGTGGAGCCTCGAGATGATCCCCGAGACCTGGCTGCCGACCTTGACGGTCGTGACGGCCGAGAGCGTCCCGGTCGCGCTCACGGTCGCGACGACGGAGCCCTTCGTCACCTTCTCCTTCCGGAACTTCGGCCCGCTCTTCTTGTCCTTGGAGAGGAGGAGGACGCCCGTCACCACGACGGCGGCGACGATCACCGCTCCGACCAGAGCCTTTTTCATCGGTTCAGCCTTTCGCGCCGCGGCCTCGGCCCGTCGAGTCCCCGAACGGGAATCGGAGGACCAGGCCGAGACGGAACGCGTCGAACGTCCGGACGGTCTCTCCGGTCCGGATGCGCCGCGCGGGGTACTCGACGATCGCTTCGATCCCCTTCCGGCCC
>JAGOBQ010000535.1 GCA_017999215.1 Thermoanaerobaculia bacterium | reverse complement strand
CGTCGTCGGGGTACGCGTGGGCGAGGGTGCCGAGGGCGCTGAAGCGGTACTCGGCGTCGACGAGGATCGTGGCCGAAGGGTCGGGAAGGAGGTGCTTCCCCGCGCCGGTGCAGACGGCGCGGAGGCATTCGGCCGCCCCCTCCACCTTCGTGAGCGCGCCGCCGGTCGCCACGACCCACCGGACGGCGGTCAGGTCCTTCCCCTTGACGACCTGCCGCCGGCCGGTCGGGGTGTAGAGGTCGGAGACGACCCCCGCGTGGCGGCGCGCGCCGATCGAGACGGCGCGCTCGCAGAGCCAGCGCGTGAGCGCCTTCTGGCGGTCGGTGACGGGGAGGGCGGCGAGGTCGGCGAGGCGCTCCTCGCCCTCCGGCTCGCCCGCGAGGTCGACGACGTTCCGCGCGTTCACGTAGACGCCGAGGTCCCCCTCGACGGTGCGCTTGGCGCGCGGCTCCGGCTCGACGAGCCGGGAGTGCCAGTCGGCGCTCCCCTCCGTCACGGAGTGGACGTCGGTCGTCGCGCCGCCGACGTCGAAGACGAGGCAGTCCCCCGCGACCTCGGCGAAGAGCTCGGCTCCGCGGAGGACGGCGCCCGGCGTCGGGAGGATCTCGTGCCGGGTCAGCTCCGCGAGGCGGTGCATCCCCGGCGCGTTCACGATGTGACGGTTGAAGGCCTCGTGGACGAGGCGGCGGAGCGGGCCGACGTTCAGGACGTCGACCTCGGGGAAGACGTTCTCGGCGACGTGGAGTTCGACGCCCGCGAGACGGAAGAGCTCCGTGACCGGGCGCCGGAGAGCCGCGTTGCCGGCGTACAGGGCCGGGACGCGGAGGCCCTCCGCCATCAGCGCGGCCAGCTTCTCGGCGTTCTTCAGGACGATCCCCTTCTCGCCGTGGTCGACGCCTCCGGCGAGGAGGACGAGGTTCGGGGAGATCGCGCGGATCTCGTCGAGCTCCCAGCTCTCGAGCTCACCCGCCGTCACCAGCTTCACGATCCCGCCGGCGCCGAGCGCCGCCTCGCGCGCGGCGCGGGCCGTCATCGACATCGTCAGGCCGTGGACGGTCATCCGGAGGCCCCCGGCCGCCGAGCTGTTCACGAACGTCTCGGCGCCGGAGGGGTCGAGGCCGGAGCGGGCGCGGAGGTCTTCGAGCGCCGCGTCGACGCCGATCCCGACGTCTCCCGCGGCGACGCTCGTCGGGGCGAAGCCCTGGGCGACGTGGTCGAAGCCTCCGCCCGGGAAGCGGACGAAGCCGTTCGCCTTCGTGATCGTCGAGCCGACCTCGAGCGTCAGGACGTCGATCTTCATCTCCGGCCCAGGGCCGCGCCTCCCGGTGGGTGGATCGCGGGACGCGGCCGGAAAACGGCCGCGCCCCGCCGCTGCGTTCCGCTCAGGCCGCGCCGCGCGTCCGGAGCGCCTTCACCATCGCGTTGACGACGTGGATCCCCTTCGTGCCGCGTCCGAACGTCGCGTCGAGGCCGGTCTCCTTCGCCATGTCGCGGTTCACCTGGGTGCCGCCGGCGACGAGCACGACGCGGTCGCGGATCCCCTTCTCCCGGCAGAGCTCGGCGAGCTTCCGCATCTGGGAACGGTGGACGTCGTTGTGGCTGATGATCGTGGAGATCAGGATGGCGTGCGCCCCGGTCTCGACGGCGGCGTCGACGAGCTTGCCGACCGGCACCGACGTCCCGAGGTAGTGGTACTTCACGCCGTACTTCTCGATGCCGCCGTGCTTGATGTCGAGGATCTCGCGGAGGCCGACGCTGTGCTCGTCCTCTCCGACCGTCCCTGCGACGACCGTGAGGCCGACCTTCTTCACCGCGTCGCGCAGCTCCTGCTCGGGGAGGATCACTTCCTTCTCGGGGATCTTCAGCGTCGTCCGGTCGACGTCGAACGCGACCTTCCCCTTCACCTCGACGAAGCACCCCTCCGCCGGGTGGAGGACCATCGTGTTGATGACCTCCGGGTCGACGAGGCCCATCTTCTTCGCCATCTCGACGGCGTAGACCGGGGCGATCTCCTCGTTCTCGGGGACGAAGAGCTGGACGAGGACCGTCCCGTCGCCCGCCCACTCGGCCTCGGGGCGGATCGCCGTCCCCTTCCGGTAGGGGAGGGTCTTCTCGAGCCGCCTGTGGCAGTTGTCCTCAGGGTCGAGCTCGTCGACGAAGACGATCCTCGACGGGTCGCAGAGCGTGCAGCCGCCGATCGGGTCGCACGGCTTCGCCGCGCTCGCGGGGAGGTGGTTCGTCCCGAAGTGGTCGCAGACGGGGGCCAGGTAGTCCGCGTCGCGCGGGACGAGGGAGCCGGCGCCGACGCCGCCCTTCCCGTCGCGGGCGATGCCGTCGCCGCTCCGCTCGGGGTACTTCGCCGAGTCGACGAAGAAGCCCTTCTCGACCGCCGCGAAGTAGCCGCCCACCTCGAGGACCTCCTCGAGGAAGGCGACGGCGCGCTCCTTCAGGTCGCGGACCATCTCGCCGAGCGGCCCGTCGTGCTTCAGAGCGACGAGCGACTGGATCCCGTCGAGCGCGGCCCAGGTCTGCTTCACGGTCTGGATGCCGCGGACGTTGTTGTAGTGCCACGGCACGTTCCGTCCCTCGTCGGGGGTGATCGTGCTCTGGATGTCCGCCCGGGTGAGCATCGAGATGAGGGTGTCGACGGTGTGCGTCCTCACCGCCTCCTCGATGTCGGCCTCGATGTAGCGGGTGTTCTGCTGCGCCCGCATCCGGAAGTCGCTGAAGAAGTCGCGGAGCGCGACCGCATACGGCAGGTCGTACCAGAGCTTCGGCGCGGGCGGGGCGTTCGGCGGGACGGTGGAGAGGCCGATCAGGTCCTTCTCCATCCCGACGGCGACCGAGAACGCGCAGTTGATGCCGTGCTGGACCATCAGCTCGGGCATGACGAGCCAGCCCGCCTTGGCGGTGGCGTTCGCGTTGTGGGCGCCGTCGATCTGGAAGATCCGCGCGCCCGCCATGACCTTCTTCGCCTCCGCCGCGTCGACGAAGGAGCGGTACATGTTCACGTTGCGGTAGAGGACGTTGTACTGCGGGTCCTGGTGGGCCCCGTTGATCCCCTCCTCGGCGAAGAGGACGGCGACCTCGGGTCCGGCCACGCCGGAGACGTAGGAGTGGAAGTTGATCGGCCGGCCGACCTCGGCCTCGATCTCGTCGCACGCCTTGCGGCTCGCCCGGATCTGCTTGCGCGTGATCGGGACGCCGCCGATCCCCTCGGGCGTCCCCTCGAGGAGGCCGTCGATGTGGCTCTGGCCGGTCGTCCGGATGACCATGATGTGGTCGGCGCCGTGCCACGCGGCCATCCGCATCCGCCGGAGGTCGTCCTCGAAGCGGCCGGAGGCGATCTCGGTCGTGACGACGCACGAGGGCTGCGGGTCAATGTTGTCGAAGTACTTGCTCGCCGGGAGGCCGATCGACCGCGTGAGCGGCTTCGACATGTCGCGGAAGTGGAA
>JAGOBQ010000534.1 GCA_017999215.1 Thermoanaerobaculia bacterium | reverse complement strand
GGAGAAGGGGGACAAGAACCCGCTCATCCTGCCGTCGATGATCCCGATCGACGACGGGCGCGTGCGCGACGAGCTGACCCGCTACCTCTCCGACAACTGGGTCCCGATCCTCGAGAAGGACGTGGACGGCCCCGGCTCGCTCCCGCTGAAGATCGACAGCCTTCCGAACCTCGGGAAGTACCACGCGACGCGACGGGTCGCGCGGACGATCTACCTCGGCTCGGCTCCGACGACCTCCGCCGCACACCGCGGCCTCGAGGACCGGCGCGTGATGCTCGGCTGCGTGATGCCGGGCGAGCCTCCCGCTGTCTTCAGTGACGCCCTGCGGCGCCTCGCCGCTGCGGCGACGTACCTCTACCAGGACGGCCCGCGGGCCTGGTACGCGACTCAGCCCACCGTCACGAAGCTCGCCGAGGACCGCGCCGAGCAGCTGAAGCGGGACCCCGACAAGGCGGCGCAGGAGCTGGACGAGCGCCTCCGCGCGGATCTCAGGAAGACGGGCGACTTCACGCGCATTCATGCGCTCCCCCGCTCTGGGGCCGACGTTTCCGACGATCTCGAGGCCCGCCTCGTCGTCCTCACCGCGGAACATCCTTACGGCAAGGAGGCGGGGAGCCCGGCGGAGGTCGCCGCGAAGGCGATTCTCGCCTCGCGCGGAAGTGCGCCGCGCCTCTTCCAGAACACGCTCGTCTTTCTCGCAGCCGACCGGGTCCGCCTCGAGGACCTCGACGAGGCGCTCCGAAAGTACCTGGCGTGGAAGTCGATCCTCGCCGAGAAGGACTCCCTCAACCTCGACCCGCACCAGGTGCGCCAGGCCGAGACCCAGAAGAATGCGGCGGACGGTGCCGTGACGGCGCGCCTCCCCGAGACCTACCAGTGGCTCCTCGCCCCGAGCCAGGCGAACCCGCAGGCGCCGGTGAAGTGGGAGGCCGTGCGTCTCTCGGGGACCGACGCCCTCGCCGTCAGGGCGAGCCGGAAGCTGAAGAGCGACGAATGGCTCGTCACGAGCCTCGGTTCGACCGTCCTCCGCAAGCACCTCGACGACGTCCCTCTCTGGCGCGGCGACCACGTCGCCGTCCGCCAGCTCGTCGACGACTTCGCCCGCTACCTCTACCTCCCGCGCCTCCTCGGCCCGGAGGTCCTGGCCCGCGCCGTCAGCGACGGCATCCGGCTCCTCACCTGGCAGGTAGACACGTTCGCGTTCGCGGAGAGCTTCGACGAGTCGGGGCCGCGCTACCGAGGTCTCGTGTGCGGGCAGGCGATCACGGTGCCGCCCGAGAGCGATGGCCTCCTGGTGAAGCCCGACCTCGCCCGCCAGCAGCTCGACCGCTACAGCACCGAGTCGGCGCCCGCGTCTTCGGTCGCCGAGCCGCGGACCGGGTCTATGCCGACCCCGTCGCCGGGCACCGTCGCGGCTCCAGGCAAGAGTCCCGTGACGCCGACGGCGCCGAAACGCTTCCACGGCTCGGTGCGCCTGAGTCCGCTCACGCCCGGGAAGGACGTCGGGAAGATCTCCGACGAGATCATCCGGCACTTGACGACCCTCGTCGGCGCGAACGCCGAGATCACCCTCGAGGTGTCGGTCACCTACCCGAAGGGCTTCGACGAGAAGACCGTTCGGGTCGTCTCGGAGAACGCGAAGACGTTGAAGTTCGAGCCTTTCGGGTTCGAGGAGGAGTGACATGGCGCTCAGGAATCGGTCCTGTGCGCGCAGTCCCTCCGCTTCTCATGCAATCTGTTGAGCGGTGCTCCGCCGTCTCGGAGCGGGGCAGAGCAGCCCCGGACTCCTCCCGCGCCGGTGGGCCCCTCGCTTTCGACGTCCGTGCGCATCAACGATGCGTCGACAGACACTGCGGCGTTGATCAGATGCCGACCTCGAGAAGGGCAGGGAATCGGCTACGGTGCCGAGGTCGAGGCTGCGGCACCGAGTGCAGCCGTGATAACCGAGGGTGGAATGCCTGCGCCCTTCCACTGGAGGATGTCGTCAGCCGAGAAGGCAGGACTGATCCGGGCCTGGCGGACGTAGGCAACGAGGAGGTCCTCGCCGAGGCCCTCCTTGATCAGTCGGAGGACGGCGTCCTTGGCCTCGGCGGGGGTCACTTTCGCGCCTGCGGTTTCGGACTTCGGATTCTTCCTGCTGGCGCACGCAGCCCGAAATCCGGGTCGTGCAACCAGCAGCGCCAGGTTCTTCCGAAAGGCGTCGCTTAGAGCCTCCCGGTAGTTCGGCGCCTTCCGGGCCACGCCGAAGACCTTGGCATCGGAATCGATCTCGGCGCTCCAGAGCACACTTCCGTCAGGATCTCGGACGACGTAGCCGATCGCGATCTCGGCTTTGTAGAGGTAGCTCTCGTCGACGAAGAACCGACGCACGTCGGCCTCTACGCGGACGCCGGCGTTGTCAGCGAGCGGATGGCCCCAGTCCTTGAACTGGGTCGTGGCAGCCCCCTGGAGAAAGGAGACGACGGACTGCCTGGCGTAGAGGCGGACAGGCGGGTTCCCGACCCGGATGTGCCCGATCTCCTCCGAACCCGGAGCGGGGGCGTCCGTCCTGGCAAAGCGGAGGGAGAACGCAAACGGGCCGTCGTCGTCCAGCAGCTCGACGGCCTGACGGATGCCTTCGTCAGCGGCTCTCGGGGTGTATTCGAGGTCGATCAGCGACTGGGCCCGCGAAGGAACTGGGAGCGCCAGGAGGAGCGTCAAGAGAGGTACCCACAGAGGCTTGTGGGCGCGCGGAGCCTGCAGCGAGCGGCGCATGTCAGAAGGCAGCGAGTTGTTCGTCACTGCGGCAGGAGAGTCCGCGGATCCGCGGTGCGGTTGTCGATGACGGATGCATAGGCAGCGAAGGGCGTGAGGGAAGACTTGCTCGAGAGCACGAGGGTGCCTCCAGCGAGATTCGAGATCCGAAGATCGTTCGCCACGTTGAGCTGGCGGAAGCCGAGCGGTCCGAGCGTCTCCTGTCTGGACGCAAGTACGGAGCCGGTAGGGGAGAGCAGGTCGAGGTCGATCTGCGCCGCCTGCTCCGCGAGGTTCACGAGAACGATGTTGGTTCGGTAGCCGGCGTCCTGACGGATGCCACAGATGGCCCGGGGAGAGGTGCCGATCGCGCCGGAGCGGGAGATCGCCGGGACGCTCTGGCCGTAGGTACCGCCATTCCCCGGCGTCGAGGTCTGGGCCTGCACGACGACGTTTCCGGTGACGGTCCGGATCAATATCGGACCCCAGTCCGAAGAGAGGCCGAACTCCGCGAGAAGCACGTCCTGAATGACACGCGAGGACTTCGGCGCGAGTGTGAACGTGCTTTCGGGACCGGAGAGTCCGCTTTCGCCGTGGCCGAGGAACTTGAGGTTTACGCCGACCGCGGTCGACTCGGGGTTCATGACCGTGACGTCCGTCGTCCAGAACGCCCCTCCGTCGCCGTGAACGCGCGCAGTGGACGGGATGATCCAGGCGTTGCCGTAGGT
>JAGOBQ010000533.1 GCA_017999215.1 Thermoanaerobaculia bacterium | reverse complement strand
CGAACCTCCCGCGGCTCCTCCCGCGCCTCGTTCCCGTCCTCGAGGGGCTCGGCAGACCCTGGGAGGTCGTCTTCGTCGACGACGGCTCCCGCGACCGCTCGCTCGAGCTCCTGAAGGCCGCGGTCGCGGAGCATCCCGGCCGGGTGAAGGCCGTCGAGCTGCTCCGGAACGCCGGACAGCACATGGCGATCATGGCCGCCTTCGGCCAGACGGACGGGGAGTACGTGATCACCCTCGACGCGGACCTGCAGAACCCGCCCGAGGAGATCCCGAAGCTCGTCGCGAAGATGGACGAGGGGTTCGACGTCGTCGGGACGGTCCGCTCGAAGCGGAAGGACAGCTTCTTCCGGAAGGCCGCCTCCCGGGTCGTGAACCGGACGACGGGCCTCCTGACCGGGATGCGGCTGAACGACTACGGCTGCATGCTCCGCGGTTACCACCGGGACGTCGTCGACGTGATGACGGCGTCGGACGAGGTCTCGACGTTCATCCCGGCGCTGGCGCAGCTCTACGCGCGCCGCCCGGTGGAGATCGACGTCGCGCACGAGGAGCGGGCGGAGGGGGAGTCGAAGTACTCGCTCCTGCGGCTCGTGAGGCTGAACTTCGACCTGATGACGGGGTTCTCCCTCGTCCCGCTCCAGCTCTTCGGCCCCCTCGGGTTCGTGACGGCCCTTTTCGGGGTCGGCTTCGGTGCCTACCTGCTCGCTCGCCGCCTCGTCGTCGGATCGGAGGTCGAGGGGGTCTTCACGCTTTTCGCTCTCGCCTTCATGGTCATGGGGGTGATCATGGCGGGCGTCGGGATGGTCGGCGAGTACGTCGGCCGGATCTACCAGCAGGTGCGCGGCCGGCCCCGCTTCCTCGTCCGGCGCGTGCATGGGGGAAGGGAGGAGCGATGAGCGGCCTCATAGTCTGTGCCTATTCCGACGTCGGATACCGCTGCACGAAGTGGCTTCTCGACGCCGGGGAGCCGGTCCGACTCGTCTACACGCATCGGGACGCTCCCGGCGAGGAGCGGTGGTGGGCTTCCGTGGCGGAGCTCGCCCAGGCCCGCGGCGTGCCGGTGAAGCTCGTCGAAGCCCTCGATGCGGCGGCGGACGAGGCCGCCCTGCGCGCCGCCGCTCCCGACTTCCTCTTCTCGTTCTACTTCCGGTCGATGATCCCCGCGCGTTTCCTCGCGATCCCGTCCCGGGGGGCGCTCAACATGCACGGCTCCCTCCTCCCGTCGTTCCGGGGGCGGGCTCCGGTGAACTGGGCCATCCTGAAGGGGGCCCCGTTCACGGGCGCCTCTCTCCACTACATGACCGAGAAGCCCGACGCGGGAGACCTCGTCGACCAGGAGAAGGTGCCGATCGGACCGGACGACGACGCCCTCGCGGTCTCGCGTCGCGTTTCGGAAGCCGCCGTGGCGGTCCTGGCCCGGAGCTGGCCGAAGCTGAAGGCGGGCACGGCGCCGCGGATTCCGCTCGACCTGACGAAGGGCTCCTACTTCGGCGCCCGAAGGCCCGAGGACGGGCTGATCGACTGGTTCCGCCCGGCTCAGGAGGTCCACGATCTCGTCCGGGCCGTCTCGCGACCCTGGCCCGGGGCGTTCACGGACGCCTTCGGCCCGCGCGTGACGATCTGGAGGACCCGGCTCTCCGGCTACGGCGGGCACGACACCTTCCCAGGGAAGATCGACATGACGGAGCGCTCCGTCCTCGTCTACTGCGGCGACGACCGCCCCGTGGAGATCCTCGCGGCGCGCCCCGACGGGCAGCCCGACATGAACGAGGCCGAGTTCCGCGCCTGGGTCCTCGCCCGGGGCTGAGAGCGGCCGGAAAGGCGCGATGCGCGTCCTCATCCTCGGAGTCAACGGCTTCATCGGAAACGCCCTGACGCGGCGGATCCTCACGACGACGGACTGGCAGGTCTTCGGCCTGGACGTCGGGAGCGACCGGATCGAGGAGTTCCTCGGCGAGAAGCGCTTCCGCTTCCTGGAGGGGGACATCGCGATCAACCGCGAGTGGATCGAGTACCACGTCAAGAAGTGCGACGTCGTCCTCCCGCTCGTCGCGATCGCGACCCCGGCGACCTACGTCAAGAACCCGCTCTCGGTCTTCGAGCTCGACTTCGAAGAGAACCTCCGGATCGTCAAGATGGCCGCGCGCTACGGCAAGCGCGTCGTCTTTCCGTCGACCTCCGAGGTCTACGGGATGTGCCCGGACGCCGAGTTCGACGAGGACGCCTCGCCCCTCGTCTACGGCCCGATCCGCAAGGAGCGCTGGATCTACTCCGCCTCCAAGCAGCTCCTCGACCGGGTCATCTGGGCGATGGGGAATGCGAACGGCCTCCGCTTCACGCTCTTCCGCCCGTTCAACTGGTACGGGCCGCACCTCGACGACGTCGACGCCCCGAAGGAGGGCTCGAGCCGCGTCCTGACGCAGTTCCTCCACAACATCCTCTACGGCGTCCCGATTAAGCTCGTGGACGGCGGGCGCCAGCGGCGCTGCTTCACCTACATCGAGGACGGGATCGACGGGCTGATGAAGATCCTCGTCAACGAGAACGGCTGCGCCGACGGCCAGATCTTCAACCTCGGGAACCCCTCCGCCGACCTCTCGATCCGCGAGCTCGCCGAGCGCCTCGTCGCGGCCGTGGGGACCTACGAGAAGTTCGCGCCGCTCGCCCGGGACGCGAAGCTCGTCGAGGTCTCGGCGACCGAGTACTACGGCGCGAACTACCAGGACATCACGACGCGCGTCCCGTCGGTGAGGAAGGCGAAGGAGTGCCTCGGCTGGGAGCCGACGACCGATTTCGCGACGGGCCTCGCGAAGACGCTCGACTTCTACCTCTCCGGCCGGCCGCTCCCCGAGGTGTAGCGTCCCCGCTCCGCGCCTCGCCCTGAAGGTCGACGTCGACACGCTCCGTGGGACGGTCGAGGGGGTCCCGCGCCTCCTCGACCTCCTCGCGCGGCACGGCGCGCGGGCGACGTTCCTCTTCTCCCTCGGGCCCGACTCGACCGGCAAGGCCGTGAAGCGCGTCTTCCGCCGCGGCTTCGTCCGGAAGGTCCTGAGCGCCTCGCCGGGCGCCTCCTACGGCCTCGCCACGATGCTCTACGGCACGCTCCTTCCCGCCCCCGACATCGGGCGGCGGAAGGAGGCGGTCGCCCGGATGCGCGAGGCGGACGCGGCGGGGCACGTCTGCGGCATCCACGCCTGGGACCACGTCGACTGGCACGACCGGCTCCTCCGGATGGACCGGGCCGAGGTCTTCGCCACGCTCAGGGGCGCCGCCAGGCGCTTCGCCGAGCTCCTCGGCCGGCCGGCGACCGTCGCCGGCGCGCCCGGCTGGGCCGCGAGCGGGCTCTCCGTCGAGGCCTACGAGGAGAACGGCATCCGCGTCGCCTCCGACACGCGCGGCGGTCCGCCGTTCCGTCCGCTCCGCGAGAGCGGCGCGCCCGCGGAGCTCGTCGAGGTCCCCTCCA
>JAGOBQ010000532.1 GCA_017999215.1 Thermoanaerobaculia bacterium | reverse complement strand
CCGAGCTCGAGGAGCTTCGTCGTGCTCAGCTGGAGGAGCTCGACGTCGAGGACGACCTCGGCCTTCGCCTTGTCGTTCACCTCGATGAGCTTCTCGGCGACGGCGACCTTGTCGGCCGTGTCGCGGATGACGATCGCGTTCAGCTGGGGGATCACTCCCAACCGCCGGAGGTCGAGGAGGCCCCGGACCATCGTCGAGACGTCCTTCACGTCGCCGTTCGAGAGGAAGAACGTCCGGACGACCTGGTCCTCGTACTCCTTCCGGTTCTGCTGCGTGTCCTGCGCGACGAGGATCGTCTTCGCGTCGATCACCTTGTAGAAGTGCCCGGCCTGCCGCATCGTCGTCTCGAGCGCCTTCTGGAACGTGAGGTTCCGGAGGTCGACCGTGAACTTGTCGTCCTTCAGCTGCGGGTCGAAGATGACGTTGATCCCGGAGGCGGCGCAGAGCGCCTGGTAGATCTTCTTGATCGAGGAGTCGGGCGGGAACGTCACGCTGATCGGCTCGTCGGAGGCGGGGTGGAGCATCGGCGGCGCGGCCGACCGGCCCCGCGCCCGCGCCTTCGCCTTCTCCGTCGGCGTCCCCCCGGCCACCTCGGCCCGGCGCTCCTCGATCTCCTGCTCGACCCGCTTCAGCTCCTGCAGGGCCACGTCGTTCGTCGAGTCGAGCGCGACGGCCTGCTCGAGCTCCACCTTCGCGAGGTCGAGCTGACCGGCCGAGCGGTGCAGGCGCCCGCGCGAGAGGTGCGTCTGGGCCGCCTGCATCTTCGAGCGGAAGAGCGCCGTCTGGTACTTCATGTTGACGGGATCGAGCTCGTTCGCCTTCTCGTAGGCCATGACGGCGAGGTCCCAGTGCCTTCGCTGCTCGTGGTCCTGCGCCTGGCGGAAGGCGCGCTCGGCGGCGCATCCCGACGTGACGAAGGCCGTGGCGAGGACGGCGGCGAGGAGGAGGGCGCGGGGCGGTCGCTTGCTCTGAACGGTCATGGGCTTCTCTTCAGCGGAGTGCGTCGGGCGGAAGGACGGGGATCCGCCGGGTGATCTCGGGCGGCAGCCCGACGAAGGCGAAGTCGACCGATTCGCGGCCGACGCGCCGGAGGATGAAACGGCCGTCGAGGACGTCGCCCTCGCGGGCGTTGATGAGGCGGGGACCGTCTTCGAAGGTGACGATCGGCCTGTCGCGCGGGCCGAAGATGCCGAGCGCGCGGAACGGGATCGCGGGAGGGACGATCGGCGTCGCCGTCGGCGTCGGCGTCGGGAGGCGCGGCCCGACGAACTCCGCCGAGCCCGGCGCCGGGAACGGCGTCGGAGTCGGGGGGAGCGGCCGCGGGGTCGGCGTCGGCGGGACGTGGAACGAGAAGACGTTCCGCACGACCGCGCCTCCGACCTCGCCGCGACTCGTACCGATGGCCAGCGGCGGGATCTCGCCCGGCAGGAGCGTCTCCTCCCCGGGCCGCGCGGCGGCGCCGGGGAGGGCGGCCGTCGCCGCCGGGCCGGCCCCCGCCGCCCCGCGGGCAGGCCAGTAGCGGTAGACGAGCGCGAGGAGGAGGACGCCCAGGAGCGCGAGGAGCGACTTGCGGGAGGAGAGGGCGCTCATCGGGACGCGCCTCCCCCGCGGCTCGCGGCGGCCGGGCGCCGCCCCGTCGCCCCGGCGCGGCCGTCCCGGACGGTCCGGATGGGCCGCAGGGAGCCGGGCCGGAAGTAGTTCGTCACGGTGAGTTGTACGCGGACCGAGTCCGGATCGTCCGCCGAGCCGCCGGACAGCGCCACCTGCTCGACGACGAGGAACCTCTTCGAGCGCTCCAGCTCGGCGAGGAGCCGCTTCACGTCCCGGTACGGCCCCTCCACGGAGAAGGACATCGTGAGGGAGTCGGTGCCCGGCTCGTCGACCGACCGGTACCCGATCGTATCGGGGCGCAGGCCGACGCCGCGCGTCGTGGCGTAGACCTCCTCGATGAGGGAGGCGATCTTCTTCTCGCGCTCGCCGAGCGTCTCCGAGAAGAAGGAGGTGAGGGCGGCCTGGGTGTCGAAGAGCTTCCGCTCCGCGGCGACGGCCTCCTCGGCCTGGCGGCGCGCCTGGTCGCGGCGGCGCTCGAGGCCGGCCTGCTCCTCCACGAGGGCGCGAAGGCGCTCGTCGTAGAAGGTCCGGTAGGAGAGGAGGACCGCCGCGTTCGCGGCGAGGACGACGAGGAGGAGGGCGAAGAGGAGGCGCCGGTCGCGGAAGGCGCTCAGCGAGCTCTTCACGGCTTCACCTCCCGGTCGCGGTAGAGGACGTTGATCGTGAGCGACCGCCCCTCGACGCTCCCCTGCTCCCCGCCGGTCTCGTTGACCGGCGTCGGGGCGTCGAACCAGGGCGAGGCGTAGAAGGCCCGGATGAGCTTCGGCATTCCGTCGGGGTCGCGCGAGACGAGGCTGAGGGAGAGCGCGAAGGCCTCCTCGTCCGCCGCCCCCGGGGCGCGGCCGGACGCCTTCTTCTCCGCCTCGCGGGAGAGCCCCATCGAGACGACGCGGACGTCGTTCGGGAGGGTCCTCTCGAGGCGCGTGAGGAACCGGGTCCAGGAGAACGTGCGGAGGCGCGCCAGGGAGTTCGCCTCCTCCGAGCCGGCCTTCATGCCGGCGAGGTCGAACCGGGCGAGCTTCGTCTCGGCCTCCCGGCGGGCCTCCTCGTGGAGGCCGATCTCCGCACGCAGCTCGGCGATCGCCTCGCGCGAGGTCTTCGAGCCGGCGACGTACGCGCGGACCGTCCGGACGCTCACGAACGTCATGCCGATCGCGGCGGTGAGGAGGAGGGCGGCGGCGAGGTTCGCCGGCCGGGTGTCGACGAAGGGGCGGCGGGCGAGGTTCGGTCTCGGGGCGGCCACGGTCACTCCGCTCCTTCGAGGAGACCGAGCCCGACGAGGGGCGCCGTGTCGCCGGGGCGGACGGGAACCCCGCGCCCGGCGAGGTGGGCGAGGAGGGAGACCGGCTCCTTCCCCCCGTTCTCGCGGCGGAGCTCCCGGAGGCGGCCGGCGAGGTCCGAAGCCTCGGGGACGACGATCACGTCTGCCGAGAGGTCGGGTCCGGGCCCCTCGAGGTCGGCCCCGCCGACGAACGTCGCCGCGAGCCGGAACTCCTGGAGCGCCTCCTCGGTGTCCGCCGTGGCGGCGCGGGTCCGGAGGAAACGGGGCGCCCCGCCCTCGAGCCAGACGGTCGAGACGGTCGTGCCGTCGGCGAAGACGACGAAGCCGGAGCCCGGGAGCGCCCTCGCGGCGAGGGCCGAGAGGGCGAGAGAGGCGGGCTCGAGGGCGCCGATCCGGACTCCGCGCGCCGCGAAGGCCGCCTCGCACGAGGCGACCGTCTCCTCCGGGGAGGAGACGACGAGGAACCGGGAAGCGCCCCCGGACGCCTCGCCGACCCGGCACCAGCCGATCCGAAGCGCCGGCGCCGGCTCGCCCCAGAGCCGCCCCACCTTCCAGCGAAGGACCTCGGCGAGCTCCTTCGGGTTCTTCTCGA
>JAGOBQ010000531.1 GCA_017999215.1 Thermoanaerobaculia bacterium | reverse complement strand
GAGGAGCCCCGCGCGGACGACCGAGGCCACGGCTCCCGCGCGGGGCTCCTCCACCCGGTCCGGCGAGGGCTGGCGGGACGCCGGGAGCTCGGGCGAAACGCGCGGCCCCAACCGGAACGACGCCGAGCCCCCGCTGCGCGGCGGTTTCGGAGACCGCGACGTCCGCGGCGACGACGGCTGGCGCTCTCCCGGCAGCGAGACCCGCCCCGGCTCGACCCCGTCCCGCACGTTCGACGTTCCCGCCCGGCGGGCCGCGCCTCCTGCGGAGTCCTCCGAGACCCCCGCGCGGGCCGGCACGCGAGAGACCGCTCCCCGCTCCGAGCCCTGGCGCGCCAGCGAGCCCTCCCGCGGCGGCGAGGCGCCCGCCCGGACCCGGGACTCCGAGCCCGCCCCGGCTCCTCGCAGGAGCGCTCCGGCGCCGCGGGCGGACGAGGGGTGGCGCGGCGACGACACGCCCCGCTCGGCTCCCGCGCCGCGGACCGAGGCGCCCTCCCGTTCCTACGAGGCCCCCTCCCGGGGCTACGAGGCGCCTTCGCGCCCCTCGTATCCTTCCCGCTCGGCTCCCGCGCCGCGGACCGAGGCGCCCTCCCGTTCCTACGAGGCCCCCTCCCGGGGCTACGAGGCGCCTTCGCGCCCCTCGTACCCCTCGCGTTCGGCCCCCGCGCCCCGCTACGAAGCGCCCCCGTCGCGCTCGTCCTCGATGCCCCGCTCGGCGCCGGCGCCTCAGACGAGCGCCCCTTCCCGCTCCTCCGCTCCGTCGTCCTCCTCTCGTCCTTCCAGCCCGCCGCCCTCCCGGTCCGGCGACTCCTCCTCGCGCCGCAGCGCCTCGCCGCGCGGCTGATCCGGCCCGGCCCGACGATCCGACCCGCGGGCGCCGCCACCGGCGGCGTCCGCTCTCCTTCGCCCTCTAGAATGCCGGGGTGAGCGAGACGCGGGGAGGCCGGTTCCTTCAGCTCGTCCTCGGGCTCTATTTCCTGGAGGCCGGGTTGCTGCTCGTCCTCGTCCCCTGGAGCGCGTTCTGGATGCGGCGGGTCGTCCTCCCGTCTCCCGACTCGATCGAATCGCTCCTCGCGGCCCCTTCCTTCCGGGGATTCGTCGCCGGGCTCGGCGTCCTGCACCTCGTCCTGGCGGCGCGGGTCCTCCTCGGGCGTCCGGAGAAGCCCGCGTGACGACGGACCCGCGCGCGCAGCTCGTGGCCGGCGCATACCCTCACGGCGAGGCCGTCCGCGGCCTCGGGGTCGACCTCTGCGAGATCGCGCGAATCGAGGCCGCCCTCGCGCGGCACGGGTCGCGCTTCCTGGAGAGGGTCTGCGTCCCGGGAGAGGTCCGTCGCCCGCTCGACTCCCGGCGCATCGGCGAGCACGTCGCCGGCCTCTTCGCGGCCAAGGAGGCGGCGATGAAGGCGCTCGGAACGGGGATGCGGGGCGTGGCGTTCCGGGAGATCGCCGTGGCGCGCGAGCCGGGCGGCCCGCCTCGGCTCGTCCTGACCGGGCGCGCCCGGGAGAGGGCCGACGCGCTCGGCGTCGTCGGCGCCCACGTCTCCATCACGCACGGAACGCGGGAGGCCGTCGCGGTCGTCCTGCTGCTCGGCGCCCGCTGAGGGCGGCGGAACCGCGGCCCGGGGGCGGGGGGGAATCGGGAGCCCCCCGCCACGAGGCGGAGGGCTCCCGGGAAACACGGGACCTACTAGGCGCCCCCGGCCTTGCGGGGCGTCCGGGGAGTCGAGCCCCCCTTCTTCTCGGCCTTCGGCCTCGGGGCCTTCGGCGCGGCCGTCTTCGCGGGCTTGGCCGCCTTCGGGGCCTTCGCCTTCTTGTCTGCGGCCTTCTTGTCGTCGGCCTTCGCCGGCTCCGCCGACTCGTCGTCCTTCGCGCCGGCTTCCTTCTCGCCGCCCTTGCCGGTCACGAGGCGCCGCGCCTTCTCGAGGAGCGACTCCTTCTTCTCGGTGACGGCCTTCTCGGCGGCCTTCTTCTCGGCGCGCCGCTGCGCGTAGTCGAAGTCGACGAACTCGATGATCGCCTTCTCCGCCGCGTCGCCCGGCCGCTGGCCGAGCTTCAGGATCCGGGTGTAGCCCCCGGGACGCGTCGCGAAGCGCGGCGCGATCTCGTCGAAGAGCCGCTTGGCGGCGTCCTGGCTGATGTCCCGGAGGGCGAGGCGGCGCGCGTGGAGGCCGCCGCGACGCGCGAGCGTGACGAGCTTCTCGGCGAGCGGCCGGAGCTCCTTCGCCTTCGAGATCGTCGTCTGGATCCGCTCGTGAAGGAAGAGCGAGTCGAGCTGGTTGCGGAAGAGTGCTTTCCGGTGCGCGCTGGTCCGCCCCAGCTTGCGTCCGGCCCGGTTGTGCTGCATCGGTCAGGTCCTCAGCGTCCCGCGCCCGTCGGGGTCTCCAGCTTCATGCCGAAGGCGAGCCCCTTCTCGCGCAGGATCTCCTTGATCTCGTTCAGGCTCTTCCGCCCGAAGTTCTTCGTCTCGAGCATCTCCTTCTCGGTCTTCTGCACGAGCTCCCGGAGCGTCCGGATGCCGGCGTTCTTCAGGCAGTTGGCGCTGCGGACCGAGAGCTCGAGCTCCTCGACGTTCTGGTCGAGAAGGGCGTCGAGCTCGCTCTGCGGGATCTCGGGCCCGCTCGCGGCCGCGCCTTCCTCCGTCTCCAGGTTGACGAAGATGGCGAGGTGCTCGCGGAGGAGGACGGCGGCGAGGCCGACCGCGTCGCGCGGCGTGAGCGTGCCGTTCGTCCAGACCTCGAGGACGAGCTTGTCGTAGTCGGTCGCCTGGCCGACGCGCGCGGCCTCGACGTGGTAGTTCACGCGGCGGACCGGCGAGTGGGCGGAGTCGAGCGGGATCGTCCCGATCGGCGCCTCGGCGTCGAAGTTCCGGTCGGCCGGAACGTAGCCGCGCCCCTTCGTGACCGTCGCCTCGAGACGGAGGCGGCCGCCGTCCGCGAGAGTCGCGACCGTCGCCTCGGGGTTGAGGATCTCGACCTGGGCGTCGTCCTCGAACGCGTCGGCCGTCACCACGCCCTTCGACTTCGCGTCGAGGACGAGCATCCGGGGGCCGTCGTCGTGCATCCGGATGGCGAGGCTCTTGAGGTTCAGGATGACGTCCGTGACGTCCTCGACGACGCCCGGCATCGCCGTGAACTCGTGCTCGACGCCGTCGATCTTGACGGCGGTGATCGCCGCCCCCTCGATCGACGAGAGGAGGACGCGCCGGAGCGCGTTCCCGACCGTCGTTCCCCAGCCGCGCTCGAGCGGCTGGGCGGTGAAGCGGCCGTAGTTCCCCGACTCCTCGTCCACCTCGAGGCGGTTCGGTCGCTGGAAGCCCTTCCACATCATCGTTCGCTTCTCCTCGGGTCCCCGCCCGTCACTTGCTGTAGAGCTCGACGATGAGCTTCTCGTTGACCTGGAGAGAGACGTCCTCGCGCCGCGGGAGCGACTTGACGGTCCCCTTGAACTCGGTGGAGTTGAGCTCGAGCCACTCCGGGACGCCGCGTCCCTTGGC
>JAGOBQ010000074.1 GCA_017999215.1 Thermoanaerobaculia bacterium | reverse complement strand
GCGGGCGCGGCCGACCGGCAGGGGGCGGACGTCGTCCGCGCGCTCCTTCAGGGTGGAGCCGCCGTCGCGCGGAAGGGGGCCGGAAACGCCACGGCGCTCCACGCCGCCGCAGGCGCCGGGAGGCTCGACAACGTCGAGCTCCTCCTCGCCGCCGGGGCGATGGTCACGGCGCGAACGACGCGCGGTTGGACCGCTCTCCACTCGGCCGTACACCGCGGCGACCTGCCGATGGCGAGGCGCCTGATCGCCGCGGGCGCCGACGTGTCGAGGGATCGCACGGAGCTCCTCGAGCTCGCGCGCTCCGCGAAGAGCCCGGACGTCGAGAAGGCGATCCGCGACGCCCCCGCGACGCCGAAGAAATAGTCCGCCCACGGCGCGGGCCGCCGCGCGAAAGCGCCCTTGCTTCCAAAGGCGCCGCTTCCGAGAGGGGGGGGCCGTGTCTGCACTCGTGTATTGTTTCGAAGCAATACACGAGTGCAGACACGGCCCCCTGCTCCCCGAGTGCAGACACGGCCCCCGGGCCCCGGCCCCCGGCGCCTGCAACGGAAAACGGACCTGACCCCTTTGATTTCCGGCGCCTGCAACGGAAAACGGACCTGACCCCTTTGATCCCCTTCGATCAGAGGAGGCGGCGCCAGGCGGCGAGGTCCTGCTTCCACACCAGGACGCCGCAGAAGCGCTCGCCCTCGGGGCAGACGGGCTTCGCGCCGGCGCGGGCGCGGAGGCCGCAGGGGGGGAGGAGCCAGCGGCCGATGCGCGGCTCGACCTCGCGGACCTGCTCGGCCTCGTCGACCGAGGCGCGCCAGATCTCTTCCTGCGCGTTCCAGCAGAGGCGCATCGCGAGCTTGTGCCGGAGGCCGGCGAGGTCGGCCGACTCGGTGAAGCGGAGCGCCACGGCGTTCGGGAGGAGGTAGGCCCGGAACTCGTCCGGCACGCCGAGCGCGCCGAGGCGCGCGATCGCCTCCCACGTCCGCTCCATCGTCTCGTCGTAGAGCGTTCGGGCCTCTCCCGGCTCCTCGAGGAGCATCGGCGTGACGTAGTCGGGCTCGTCGGAGAGGTAGGCGTGGAGCGTCGGGCGCGAGGCGGGCGTCGTCCGGTGGCGCTGGTCCTGGCTGTCGGCGGTGTGCGAGAGCTTCTTGCGGAAGGTGTACGCGGGGTGGTGGAGCGCGCGGGAGAGCTTCCCGTGCTCGGTCAGGTTGAGCGACTCGCCGAGGAGCCGGTTCGCGGCGGGGTCGACGGCGAGGGCGATCGCGTCGTCGTCGGAGAGCGCTTCGGGCGTGACGCCGACGACCTCGCGGACCGCCTCGGCGAGCAGCTCCTCGTTTCGATACTTCCGGTCGACGAGCTTCGAGACGCGGCCGTCGAGGGCGGCGTCGAAGCGGGCACGGAACGAGCCGTCGCCCGCCCGGTCGCGCCGGGGGGCGGTGAAGAGGCGCGCGGCGAGCTCGTGCTCCGGCGTCTCCTCGAGCGGGATCGGCTCCTGGAGGACGGCGGCCCAGGCGGGGTCGTGCCGGAGCAGCTCGTCGGTCATCGCCTCGACGACGAGCCGCTGCTCGGCCGGCGCGTCGAACGTCGCGGCGAGCCGCCGGTAGCGCAGGAGCGTGACGGCCGGGACGGTGTGGTAGAGCGTCGTGAACGTCGCGACCGGCAGGGCGTATCGCGCGACCTCGAGGGCCCGCTTGCGGATCGCCTTCTCCCAGCGTTCGGGCTGGCTGGCGCGGCCCCGGAACGTCGCGAAGAAGGCGCGGGCGGCGCGGGGGACGAGAGCGTCGCCGAGCCGCCGGTAGGCCTCCGTCTGCATCTCGCAGCAGGCGCGGTAGACCTCGAGCGCCTCGCCGGTGATCGCCGGGACGGCGTAGCGGCCGGGCTTCACCTCGACGTAGCGCTGGGAGGTCTGCTCGGAGTTGTAGTGCGGGTGGGCGTGGAGGAACGACCAGACGAGCTGCCGGCTGACGTTCTCGAGCGTGAACTGCAGGTGGGCGTGCTGGAACGTGGTGTGGTGGCCGGCGGCGTAGACGTCCCGGGCGAGGGCGTCGCGCCTCTCGCGCCGCCGCTCGCGCTCGGCCGGGTCGGCGAGAGCGTCTCCGGCGACGTCCTCCACGGTGACGATCCCCTTCGGGCTGTAGCAGGTGCGCGCGGCGGCGACGACGCCGTCGAACGGCCGTGCGAACGAGCCGACGAGGCGGACGCGCGGAAGGGGGGAGAGGAACGGGGGCACGCGGCGGGAGTCTAAGCGGAGCGCGACGGGAGGGTGACGGGCGTCCTGCCGGGCCCCTTCCGGTACCTTTCGAGAATTGATGCCGGACCGCTCCGGGCCTATAGTGGCCGGTCGGGGGCCCGCGATGCTGAAGCTGAACCGCATCGTCGACTACGGCATCCTCGTCATGACCGAGATCGCCCGCCGCAACGCGTGCGTTTCGACCACCGAGCTCGCTGCCGCTTTCGGCGTTTCCGCCACGATCGTCGCCAAGGTTCTGAAGAGGCTCGCCCGGGCGGGCCTCGTCTCCTCCGAGCGGGGCAGCCGCGGGGGCTATCGCCTCGCCCGACCCGCCGCGGACGTGACCCTCCGGGCGATCGTCAACGCCCTCGAGGGACCGATCTCGCTGACGTACTGCGCCGCGGGAATGTCCAACGGGCGCTGCCGGACCCGGCCGTTCTGCGTCGCCACCGACGCGATGCGCCGGCTGAACCATCTCGTGAACGGCGCGTTCGACGCGATCTCCCTCGAGGACCTGCTTCACGTCCCCGTCCCGACCGGAACGGAGACGAACGGCGCCGTGCCGTGACTCGCCGGCGGCCCGTCTACCTGGACCACCAGGCGACGACGCCGCTCGACCCGCGTGTCCTTCAGGCGATGCTTCCCTGGCTGGCGGAGGAGTTCGGCAACGCGGCCTCCCTCCAGCACGCCTTCGGCTGGACGGCCGAGAGCGCCGTGAACGCCGCGCGCGAGGAGATCGCCGAGGGGCTCGGCGCCCAGCCCCGCGAGATCGTCTTCACGTCGGGGGCGACCGAGGCGAACAACCTCGCGATCCTCGGCTTCGCGCGCGCCTCGCGCGGGCGAGGGGGGCACGTCGTCACGTCCGCCGTGGAGCACCGCGCCGTCCTCGACCCGTGCCGCGCCCTCGAGGCGGAGGGCTTCGAGGTAACGGTCCTCCCGCCGGACCGGGAGGGTCGCGTCACGCCGGCGAGCGTCGAGGCGGCGCTGACGGAGCGGACGATCCTCGTCTCGGTGATGGCCGCGAACAACGAGGTCGGAACGCTGAACCCGATCGGCCGGATCGCCTCGCTCTGCGCCGAGCGGGGGCTCGCCTTCCACACCGACGCGGCGCAGGCCTTCGGGAAGGTCCCTCTCGACGTCGCGGGGGGCGTCGCCCTCGCCTCTCTGAGCGCACACAAGCTCTACGGGCCCAAGGGGATCGGCGCGCTCTTCGTCCGCTCCCGGCCGCGCGTCCCTCTCTCGCCGCTCCTCCACGGCGGCGGGCACGAGAGGGGGCTCCGGTCGGGAACGCTGAACGTCCCCGGGATCGTCGGCTTCGCGGCGGCGGTCCGGATCGCTCGGAGGGAGAGGGCGGCGGAAGCCGAGCGCCTCGGGAGGCTGCGGGACCGGCTCGAGGCCGCGATCCGCTCCTCCCTCGACGGCGTCACGTCGAACGGGCCGCCGCCCGGGCCCGAGCGGCTTCCGGGCAACCTGAGCCTCTCGTTCGCCGGGGTCGACGGCGCCCGGCTCGTCGCCTCGCTCCGGGGCGTCGCGGTCTCCTCCGGCTCGGCCTGCACGACGGCGAGCGGGGAGCCGAGCCACGTCCTCCGCGCCCTCGGCGTCCCGGAGCCGCTCGCGAAGGCGACCCTTCGCTTCGGCGTGGGCCGCTTCACGACCGAAGGCGAGGTCGACGCGGCGGCGGCGGAAATCGTCGCCAGTGTCCGCCGCCTCCGTTCCGAGAACGAGTCGCTCCGGGACTAGAATCCGCCCCGTCCCGAATGTCGAGATTCCTCGTAGCCGCGCTCGCGGCCGTGCTGCTCCTTCAGGCCCCGGCCACGGGGTCGTGGTGGAAGCGGCGTCGGCCGACTCCGACTCCGACCGCCACGCCGACTCCGGTCGCGGCGGAGCGGGCGGACGAAGCGGAGGCTGGCGACCCCGGCGCGCGCGCCACGCCCGGACCGGTCGAACCGGGCACGCGGGACCCCGAAACCAGCCGGGACGGCGACCCCGGCTACGGCGGCTCGCTCCCGCCGGCCGAGCCGGCCGAGCCCGTGCCCCTCCCGTCGCCGAGCCCGACCCCTCTCCCGACCGCCACGCCCCGGCCCACGCCGACGCCGATCCCGACCGGGACGCTGCGCGTGAAGGTCCTCGTCACCGGCGCCGACGGCCGGACGCTCCCCGCTCCGGACGCGGTCGTCTGGCTTCCGGGGAGCCGCGGCCGCCGCCCGCCGCCGCCGCCGAAGATGGCCTCGCGCGACAAGCGGTTCGAGCCGCGCGTCCTCGCGGTGCCGAAGGGGGCGGCGGTCACCTTCCCGAACTTCGACAAGATCTTCCACAACGTCTTCAGCCTGTCGGAGCCGGGGCGCTTCGACCTCGGCCTCTACCGGAACGGCGCGGCGCGCACGACCCGCTTCTCGGAGCCGGGCGTCGTCCGCGTCTACTGCAACATCCACCCGCAGATGGCGGCCTACGTCGTCGTCCTCGACGGCGAGCTCCATGCGCAGTCCGGCGCGGACGGCGTCGCGGCGATCGCGGCGGTCCCCGCGGGGCGGCACGCGGTGAAGGTCTGGGACGAGAGGGGCGGGGAGTGGAGCGGGACCGCTTCCGTGACGCCCGGAGCGGTGACGGACGTCTCCGTCACGCTCGACGCCACGAAGTGGAAGGAAATGCCGCACAAGAACAAGTACGGCAAGGACTACCCGCCCCCGAGCGACGATGAGAACCGCTACTGACGCCCCCCCGCCCGACGACGTCCCGACGGTTGTCGCCCCGCGCGAGGGCTCCTCCGGGGCCTCGGGACCGCCCCTGCGCGACGCGGGGGCGCCGAAGCCGGGCGGGCTTCGCCTGCGCACGCAGTTCTTCCTCGCGGCGGCCCTCCTCGTCGTCGTGACGCTCGGCGCCGCGGTCGCGCTCTCGACGTGGCGCGCGAACCGGATCGCGGAGGAGAGCATCCGCGAGGCGCTCCGGACGATTCCGGGAGACGTCGCCGTCTACCGGGCCGGTCTCGAGTCGCAGCTGAAGGCGACCCTCCGGTCCGTCGCGGAAGAGCCCGGCATCAAGGCGATCTTCGACTCCCCGGCCGCGACCGTGTGGGACACGGCGAAGGACAAGGCCGCGATCCTGAACGCCCGGACGTTCTTCTTCTTCGACCGCGCCGGCGTCCTCGTCGCCCGGAGCGACCGGCCGCCGAGCGAGGAGGAACGGCGCTCGTTCCGCGAGGTCGGCTGGGTCGCCTCGCCGCTCGAGGAGTGGACGGAGTCCTCCGCGACGATCCGCGAGGGAGCGGCGCTCGCCGTCGTGGCGGCGGCCCCGGTCGTCGCCGGGGACCCGGAGAAGGGAGAGGCGCGCCTCGTCGGCGTCGTCGCCGCGTCGGTCCCGCTCGACGGGGCGCGGGCGCGCGAGCTGCGCGACCTCACGGGAGGGCAGGTCGCCTTCGTCGCCGAGACGGGAAGAGCGGGGGAGCCGACGAAGCTGGAGGTCGCGGCCGCGACGGAGGGGTTCGGCGCGGCGACGCTCCTGCCGGCCCTCTCCCGCGACCCGTCGGCGCTCGCCCGCCTCCTGGACGGGAGCGCCGACACCGCGCCGCTCGACCTCCTCGTCGGGGGCGACCGTCGCGTCGTGAAGGCGGTCCCCCTTCGGTCTGCGGGCGGAGAGCTCCTCGGAGCGGTCGTCGTCTCCCGCTCGCGCGACGAGGAGACGGCCGCGTTCCGGAAGATCCGGGAGACGCTCCTCCTCGTCGGCCTGGGCGTCCTCCTCGTCTCCGTCCCGGTCAGCTTTCTCCTCGGCGGCCGGATCGCCCGGCCCCTCCAGCAGCTCGCCGCCGGCGCGATCGCGGTCCGGGAGGGAGACCTCGAGGTGCGCCTCCCGTCGGGCGGCAGCGGCGAGGTGGGGCTCCTCGCCCGGGCCTTCGAGGCGCTCGTCGGCGAGCTGCGCGAGAAGCGGCAGCTCGAGGAGCTCCTCGCCGAGATGCGGAAGCGCCCGGCCGACGCGACGCGAGGCCTGGCCCCGACCTCGGTGACCGCGGCCGGGACGCTCCCCGCGGACGCCGCCCGCGCGGCGCCGCGAGGACCGCGCGTCGGGTCGTTCTTCGCCGGGCGCTACGAGGTCGTTTCGATCCTGGGACGCGGCGGCATGGGCTCGGTGTACCAGGTGCTCGACCGCGAGCTGGACGAGGAGGTGGCGCTGAAGGTCCTCACCCCGGAGGCGTTCTCCGAGGGGACGCAGGCCACCCAGACGCTCAAGCAGGAGATCCGCCTCGCGAGGAAGATCACGCACCCGAACGTCGTCCGGACGCACGACCTCGGCGAGGCGGACGGCGTCCGCTTCCTGACGATGGAGTACGTCCCGGGGACGACGCTGCGCGAGGTGCTCGACCGGCGGGGGGCCGTCGCCCTCGCCCCGGGGCTCCAGATCGCGAAGCAGCTCTGCCGCGGCCTCACGGCCGTCCACGAGGCGGGGATCATCCACCGCGACATCAAGCCCCAGAACATCATGGTCCTGCCGAACGGCGTCGTGAAGCTGATGGACTTCGGGATCGCCCGGACCGACGAAGGGGGAGACGCCGCGGCCCTCGACGGGCACACCGTCGGCACCCCGTACTACATGAGCCCCGAGCAGGCGATGGGGCAGCGCATGGACGCGCGCAGCGACCTCTACACCGTCGGCGTCGTCCTCTTCGAGCTCTTCACCGGGCAGCGCCCCTTCCCGGGGAACGACGCGGCGACCGTCATGCAGCGGCACGTCTCGGCGCCGCCCCCGATCCCCTCCTCGCTCCGGCCCGACCTCCCGGAGTACCTCGACCGGATCGTCCTCGCCTGCCTCGCCAAGCGGCCCGAGAGACGCCCGGCGAACGCCGCCGACCTCTACGCCGCGCTCACCCGCGTCTCGGGGTAGCGCGCCGTCCGCCCCGGCGCGCCGCGGACGACGGCGCCGGCGCCTTGCGCCGCGGCGGGCGCGCCGCCCCGAGCCTCCCCTCGAGATCGGCGATCCTCTCCTTCAGCGCCGCGACGTCCTCGGCCGGCGCCGCCTTCGCCGCCGGCGCCGCCTTCACCTTCAGCCCCTCGAGCGTCCGCTCGAGGAACGGCAGGACGTGCCCGAGCGGCGGGAACGCCTCCTTCGCGCCGCGCTGCGCCGAGAGCGCCGCGTCGGCGTACCAGACGACGAAGTCCCGGAACGCTCTGTCGGAGGCGACGACGAGCTCGCGCAGGAACGGGATCGGGAGGTCGCCCCTCTTCGCCCGCGCGTCCTCGTGGATGATCTGGGTCAGGATCACCGCCGTGATGTCGTCGCCGCTCTTCGCGTCGACGACCTGGACCTCGGTCCCCTCCCGGATCAGCTGCGCGATCTCCGGCAGGTTGACGTAGCGGCTCGACGAGGTGTCGTAGAGACGGCGGTTCTCGTACTTCCGGACCACGACGGGCTGGCTCATGACGCTTCCTCCGGGTTGTGCGGCGATTGTAGGGGAGGAGGAGCGCGGGACCGGCATCGGCGGGAGCGAGACGGGCGGTTCGCCGCCCGCGCCGAAGGAAAGGACCGCCTCATGCGTCCACATCCGTAAACTCCAAGACCGCCTGAACGTCATTCGGAACAGGGCGCGGTCCGTCCGCCGCGCGAAACGAACGGAGGTCCCCGTGACCCGACTGCGAGCGCTGCCCCTCCTCGTCGCGATCGCCCTCGCCCTCCCCGCGTCGGCCGCCGCCGGAGTCCTCACCGGCCGCCTCGTCCTCGAAGGGAAGCCGGCCGCCGGCGCGACGGTCTCCGCGATCCCGTTCGAGGATCCGCTCGTGAAGGCGCGGAGGGAGGCGCGGGGGGAGCCCGATCCGACGCCGCTCGCGACGGCGGCGGCTGGCAAGGACGGCACGTTCTCGCTGGCGGTGCCGGCGACGCCGGGGAAGGAAACGCCCTTCCTCGTCCGCTTCGGCGCCCGGGGCGCCGTCCCGGCGGATCAGGTCGGCGTCTACGACGCGTCGGAATCGGAGGACCTCGGGGAGATCTCCCTTCGGAAAGCGGCGGCGCTCGCGGGGCGCGTGACGGGGCCGGGGGGCCGGCCTCTCGCCGGGGCGCGCGTCGCGCTCTCGGCCCTGGGGCGCTTCAACGAGGAGGGGGGGCTGCTGCCTCCGGTGCTCCAGGAGGCGACGACCGGACCGGACGGCACGTTCCGGTTCGAGAGCGCCGCCACGGAGCGCAACGAGCTCGTCGTGACGGCCGCCGGGCTCGCGCCGGCGCGCGTCCCGGCCGCGAAGGCGGGCGCGCTCCGCGGCGCGATCGCGCTCGCGGCCGGGACGATCCTCTCCGGGAGCGTGAAGGGGCGCGACGGCCGGCCCGTTTCCGGCGCGCTCGTCCGCTACGAGGCGGACGGCCTCGAGACGCGCTGGGTCGAGTCGGGGGCCGACGGCGCGTTCCGCCTCGCCGACCTCCCGGCGCGCCGCGGGAACGTCGTCGCCGACGCCGGCGAGGGCGGATTCGCGGAGCGCCCCGTGAGCCCGGAGGCGGGAAGAGCTCCCCTCGCGCTCGTCCTGGCGCCGCCGACCGTCCTTGAAGGACGGACCCTCGACGTCGCGTCGCTGAAGCCGGTGCCGCGCGTGAGGCTGATGGTGAGCACGGGCGAGGCGGTCCGGCTCGCCTCCTCCGGGACCGACGGACGCTACGCGCTCCGGGCTCTTCGTCCGGGCACCGCGACGGTTCGCGCGGACGAGAGCCGCCACGTCGGCTGGGCGCGGAGCGGCGTTTCGCTCGGGAAGGGAGAGACGACCCGTCTCGACGTCCTGCTCACGCGCGGGGCCGCGCTCTCGGGCCGGGTCGTCGACGAGGACGGCCGACCGGTGGCCGGCGCGAAGCTGAGCGTCAGCCCGGGGGAGCAGGACCCGTTCTCCTTCGTGATGCGCCGCCTCGCGGGAGATCCGGGGGCGAGGATCGTCTCCCGCGCGGACGGCACGTTCTCGGCCACGCGCCTCGCGCCCGGAGAGAACCAGCGGCTGACCGTCCATCACGCCGACTACGAGAAGGGGGTCCTCGGGGGGATCGCCCTTTCGCCGGGCGGCGCCCGGACCGGCGCGGTCGTGACGCTCCGCCGCGGGATCGTCGTCACCGGGACCGTGAAGGACGACGAGGGGAAGCCGGTGGCCGGCGCGGAGCTGGCCATGTCGGGATCGCGCGTCGTCCGGACGTCCCGTGGCGGCATGCAGATGAGCGTGAGCTTCGGCGGACTCGCGGAGATCCCGCCGGCCCGCAGCGGCGCGGACGGCCGCTTCGAGCTCCGAGGGGTTCCCCCGGGCGACTGGGCGCTCACGGCGAAGGCGCCGGGCCGTGCGACCGAGATCGTCGACCCGCTCCGGCTCTCGCGCGACGCGAGGCCCGACCCGATCGAGATCGTCCTCGCTCCCGGCGCCTCGCTCGCGGGAACCGTCCGCCGAAAGACGGGAGGCGGCGCGGAGGGCTACATCGTGATCGCGCGCGAGGGGGGGAAGCCGCCGACCGGTTTCGGCCCCGACACGATGCCGACCGGGCCGGACGGTGCCTTCTTCATCGACGGATTGAAGCGGGACACCGCGTACGACCTGCAGCTCATCGGAGGCTCCGACTTCGGACCCGGCCCGACGAAGAAGGGCGTCCTCGCGCCGGCCTCGGACCTGGAGTGGGTCGTCGAGGGACTCGGGCGGATCGAAGGGATCGCGCTCGACGGGAAGACCGGTGAGCCGCTGACGTCGTTCGAGGTCTCCTGCGAGGTCGATCGCTTCGGTTTCGGGCAGATGAGGATGGGCCGGGGGATGCGTCGCCGCGGCGCGGGAGGAGTGGGCGAGCCGGTCGCCGTGGAGGCTCCCGACGGACGGTTCGCGATCGAGGAGGTCCCGGCGGGAAAGTGGCAGGTCGTCGTGACGGCGAAGGGCTACCAGCCCGGCCGCGCCGCGGGCGTGGTCGTCGAGGAGGCGACGACGACGGACGGGGTCGACGTCCGCGTCCCGCGCGGGTCGCGCCTCGAGGTACTCGTCCTCGACGCCCGGGCGCGGAAGGGCGTCCCGGACGCCCGGGTCGCGGTCCTCTCCGAGACGGGGGCGCCGGCGTTCGGCGGTCTCGGGTTCGGGGACGGCGACCTCCGGACCGACGTCGACGGCAAGGCCTTTGCCGAGGGGCTCGCACCGGGGAAGGTGACCGTCACCGTCGATCACGACGACTACACGCCGGGCAACCAGAGCGCGGTCCTCGCGGAGGAGGGGGGCCGCGTGGAGGTCGCGCTCTCGCACGGCGGCTCGCTCGGAGGCGTCGTCCTCTCGGAGACGCGACAGCCTCTTTCGGGGGCGGAGGTCTCGCTCGACGGGGGGAGCGCGAGAGGGAACCCGTTCGGTGCCGGAAACGGAACGGCGACGGACGGCTCCGGTCGCTTCCGATTCGATCACCTCGCCCCGGGGCGCTACACGCTCCGCGCGAGCGTCTCGGGCCAGGCGTCGGAGCCCGTCGAGGCGGTCCTCGTCGGGACCGAGTCGAAGGACGACGTCACACTCGTCCTCGCCGGCGGCGCCACGATTCGGGGCGGCGTCGCCGGCCTTCGGGACGAGCTGCGCGCGGGCGTTTCGGTGAGCGCGAGCGGGCCGAAGGACTATTGGGCGTCGGCACGGACGGGTCCCGACGGCCGCTTCGAGCTGACGGGTGCGCCCGTCGGGACGATCTCGGTCCGGGCCACGGCGGGGGATTTCCTCTCCGGGTCGACACGGTCGGCGACGGCCACGGTCACGATCGTCGAAGGCCAGCGCGAGGCCGACGTCGAGCTCGTCTTCGAGGGGAGCGGGACGCTCTCGGGACGCGTCACGCGGGGCGGCCAGCCGGTCCCGGACGTCCGCGTCCTGGCGCGGGAGAAGCGCGACGGGCTCGGGGCCTCCGGGCGGACCGACGAGAGCGGCGCCTACCGGGTCGAGGGGATCGTCGCGGGCGACTACTCGGTCTCCGCCCAGGCCGCGTTCGGACGGGGCGTCACGAAGGAGCTCCGGATCGACGGGGAGGCGACGCTCGACTTCGAGCTCCCGACGGCGAGCCTCTACGGCGTCGTCGTCGACTCCGCGACGAAGCAGCCGCTCGCCGACGCGCGCGTCCTGGCGAAGCCCGAGGGGGGCGCGTCCGGACGCGCGGGCTCCGCCACGACCGACACGAGCGGCCGGTTCTTCGTCGAGGACCTCGAGCCGGGGGCCCACGCGCTCACGCTCCGCCGCACCGGCTACCAGGAGGCCGGCGAATCGGCCGGGGCGACGGAGGCGGGCGGCGACGCGGGGACGATCGAGATGACGCGGGGAGAGGGGCTCGCGCTGCGCGTCCGCGACGGCATCTACCAGATCCCGCTCCGGTCGGCGAGCGTTCGCGTGACGGACGGCGCCGGCGCGACCGTCACCGCCACCTGGCTCGGCCTCGACGGCGAGGGGAACGGCGAGATCGCCTCGCTCCGGCCCGGCCGGTACACGCTCGTCGTCGGATCCGACGGCTACGCGACGCGCATCCTCGACGGCGTCGTCGTCCCGGGCGCGCCTCTTCCGGTGGCGCTCACGCCCGGCGGGAGCGTCGAGGTCCGCGCGGGCGAGGCGTCGCGCGCGAAGGGAGCGGCGACGCTTCACGACGCGGCGGGCCGCCCCTACCCGTACCGGACCTGGGGGAGCCCGGGCGAGCTGACGCTCTCGCCGGCGGGGACGCAGATCCTCCCGAACATCGCCCCCGGCAGCTACACGCTCGCCGTCGAAGGCGCGGCGCCGAAGGTCTTCACGGTCGCGGAAGGAGGTCGGACGGTCGTCGAGCTGCCGTAGCGGGGCGCGCGCGGCGGCCGGTCCGGCGGGCGGGCGCCTTCGCCCCTCCCCGCGGCCGCTCGCTCCGCGGGCAGGAGCCTTGGTAGCATCCGGCCACCGCCGGAAGGAGGCCTCCTATGCGCGCTCGGGCCCGCCTCACGTGGAACTGCATCGTCCTCGCGCTTCTTGCGACCGTGTCGCCTGCGGCTACGGCCGAGGAGGGGGGCGGTCTCTCGACCGGAGACGGCCGCTTCCGGCTGAAGGGCGAGGTCAAGGTCCACTTCCGTCACTCGAAGGACTACTACGTGACGGTCGGCCGGATCGGGAACGTCGACATCGACCAGAGGACGACCGACCCGGGCGGCTCGTTCGAGGTCTCGACGGTCAACCTGATCGGAGAGGGAGACCTCACCGACGGCCTGAAGGCGAAGGTCGAGATCCACTTCATCGACCTCTACAACCGTAACC
>JAGOBQ010000530.1 GCA_017999215.1 Thermoanaerobaculia bacterium | reverse complement strand
GCCGTGGACGTTTCGGCGGAGGCGCGGAAGACCCGCCGCATCCTCCCGACGGCGAAGCGGAGGTTCACGGCGGTCGGGCGGGCCCCGGCGAGGCGGTCGGCGGCGGCCTCCCAGTCGGCGTCGAAGCCGCCGGCGGCGCCCGCGATCCGCCGGGCCTCCACCGCGAGGCCCCACGCCGCCGCGACGCCGATGAGGGGCGCGCCCCGGACGGCGAGTCTCCGGATCGCGTCCGCCGTCGCGTCGGCGGAGTCGCAGTCGATCCACGCCTCCTCGCCGGGGAGGCGGCGCTGGTCGAGGAGGCGGAGGCGGCCGGGGGCGGCGTCGATCGGCTTCACGCGCGTCCCGGGAAGAGGCTCGTTCACGCGCGGACTATAGAATCGATCCTCGCCACGAGGTGCCGGTCCGTCCTGCTCCGCGCAAAGTCGACGGACCCGAGGAGTCTTCCGATGGCCACTCTCCCCCGCAGCATTCGAGACCTCGCTCTCTCCGGCCGCCGCGTCTTCCTTCGCGTCGACTTCAACGTCCCGATCAAGGAGGGGGTCGTCAAGGACGACACCCGAATCACGGAGGCGCTCCCGACGATCCGCCTCGCCCGCGAGAAGGGGGCGCGGCTCATCCTCGCCTCGCACCTCGGCAAGGCGAAGGGGACCCCCGACCCGAAGTACTCGCTCGCCCCCGTCGCGAAGAAGCTGGAGGAGCTCCTGGGCGCACCGGTGGCGTTTTCCGCCGACTGCGTCGGGGAGGTCGCGGAGGCCGCCGCGAAGGCGCTCGCCGACGGCGGCGTCCTCCTCCTCGAGAACACCCGCTTCCACGCGGGCGAGGAGGGGAACGACCCCGCGTTCGCGAAGTCGCTCGCCTCGTTCGCCGAGGTCTACGTGAACGACGCGTTCGGCACGGCCCACCGCGCCCACGCCTCGACGGCCGGGATGGCCGTCCACTTCGCACCGGACGCCCGCGGCGTCGGCCTCCTCATGGAGAAAGAGCTCAACGCGCTCGGGAAGGTCGTCGACGACATCGAGCGGCCGTTCGTCGGCATCCTCGGCGGGGCCAAGATCCTCGGGAAGATCGCGGCGCTCGAGGCCCTCGTGGAGCGCGCCGACACGCTCCTCGTCGGCGGCGGGATGGCGAACCACTTCGTCGTCGCGCTCGGCCTCGGGGTCGGCAAGTCGCTCCTCGAGCCCGAAGGGGTCCCGATCGCCCGGAAGGTCATCGACCGTTGCAGGGAGCGAGGCGTGAACCTCGTCCTCCCATCCGACTTCCTCGTCGCCCCCTCCCTCGAGGCGGCGGCGCAGGCGAAGGCGGTCGCGATGAACGCGATCCCCGAAGGCCAGGCCGCCCTCGACATCGGCCCGAAGACGCTCGAGATGTTCGCCCGGATGACGAAGGGGGCGAAGACGATCTTCTGGAACGGTCCGATGGGGGTCTTCGAGACGAAGCCGTTCGATGCCGGGACGCGCGGCGTCGCGAAGATGATGGCCGAGTCGGGCGCCTTCACCGTCGTCGGCGGTGGCGAGAGCGTCGAGGCGATCAACGAGGCGGGCCTCGGGCCGAAGATCTCCCACGTCTCCACCGGCGGCGGCGCCTCGCTCGACCTGATCAGCGGCAAGAAGCTGCCGGGGGTCGAGGCGCTCCTCTAGTCCCCCGAACCCTTACGCGAAATACCAGGGGCCGGCGCTCGCCGGCCCCGCCCACGGAGGTCCGATGCACCCCTCGCGCACGCCGCTCGTCATCGCGAACTGGAAGATGAACAAGACCCCTTCGGAGGCGGCCGTCTTCTGCGACGACTTCCTCTCGCGCCTTCCCGCGCTCCCGGAGCGGGTCGAGCTCGCGATCGCCCCCGCCTTCCCCGCCCTCGAGCGGGTGGGCCGGCACCTCCTCCCGACGCGGGTGAAGCTCGGCGCGCAGGACGTCCACGTCGAGCCGAAAGGGGCCCACACCGGCGAGGTCTCGGTGGCGATGCTCGCCGACGTCGGCGTCGCGATGGTCCTCGTCGGGCACAGCGAGAGGCGGAGGGACCGGAAGGAGGTCGAGGCCGACTTCACCCGGAAGATGAAGCGTCTGGCCGACGCCGGCCTTTCCCCCGTCTACTGCGTCGGGGAGACGCTCGAGGAGCGCGACGGCGGGAGGACCGAGGGGGTCCTCGCCGCCCAGATGACCGCCCTCGACGCGTTCGGTGACGCCCTGCCCCCCGGCTTCGTCCTCGCCTACGAGCCGGTCTGGGCGATCGGGACGGGGCGGGCCGCGACGCCCGAGATGGCGGCCGACGCCCACGCCTTCCTCCGCGGCCGCCTCGCCGAGCGCTTCGGCGCCGCGGCCGCGGCCGCGACGCGGATCCTCTACGGCGGGTCGGTGACCCCGGCGAACGCGAAGGAGCTCTTCGCGAAGGAGGACCTCGACGGCGGGCTCGTCGGGGGCGCCTCGCTCGTCCCGGCCGATTTCGCCGCCCTGGCGGTCGCCGCCGGGGTCTGAGCCCCGGGGCCGCCGCCCGGCCGTTTTGGCCTTTTCGGGCCGGTGGGGTATCCTCACCGGCCCGTTTCGCCTCCGGGCGGCGGGCCGGAGACTCGCGCATGATTTACGTCCTCGTACCCGTATACGTCATCGTCTGCGTCTTCCTCATCCTGGTGGTTCTCCTCCAGCAGGGGAAGGGCGCCGACGTCGCGAGCGCGCTCGGCGCCTCGTCTTCGCAGACGACGTTCGGCGCGCGCGGCGCGACGACGGTCCTCGAGAAGGTGACGACCTGGTCGTTCGTCGCGTTCTCGGTCCTCGCCGTGACGATCTCGCTCATCCAGGCGCGGCCGAAATCGTCCGTCATCAAGCAGCTCGGGAGCCAGCCCGTGAAGAGCGCCCCGGCGGCTCCTGCGGCCCCCGCCCCGGCGAACGCCGTTCCCGTCGCTCCCGCTCCGGGGGACGCGGCGGTCCCGGTCGCGCCCGCCCCGGCGAACGCGGCCCCCGCGGCTCCGGCCCCCGCGCCGGCGCAGAAGTAATCCCGGCCCGATCCGCTTCGAGGCTTGATTCCACGGCGCGGATCGGTATCATCTCCCTCCCCCACCGTGCCCTGGTGGCGGAATTGGTAGACGCGCACGTTTGAGGGGCGTGTGGAGCAATCCGTGCCAGTTCGAGTCTGGCCCAGGGCACCACTTTTCAGGAACGCGAAGGCCCGCCGAACGGCGGGCCTTCGATCTTTCCGAGGCGTCCGCGGTTTCCGGGGTCTCGCGAACCCGTCCCCTCAGAGCTTCTCGGCGAACTCCGACACCCCGGGGATGACGAACCGCTTGCCGTTCAGGGCGTTCGTGATCCCGAGGATGATGACGACGAGGTAGCCGAGCCAGAGGGGAATCTGGAGCATCCCGAAGAAGCCGACGACGAAGCTCGCGATCATGATGCCCACCATCAGGACGAGGTAGGCGACGAGGAGCACGAGGCCGTGCTTGGCGTGCCACTGCACCTCGCGGTCGTTCTTCTCCGTCAGGAGCGGGATGAGCGCCAGTATCCCGATATACGAG
>JAGOBQ010000529.1 GCA_017999215.1 Thermoanaerobaculia bacterium | reverse complement strand
CCGGTGGTCTTCGAGGCGACCTGTCACCCCGACGCCGCGCCGGGCCTCCCGGACGGCGCCGACGTCGTCGTCGAGAGTGCAATCGGGAGCCTGCGGGCCCGCCTCCGCCTCGACCCTTCGCAGCGGACGGACGTCCTGATCGTGCCGAAGGGAGGCCATCTCGACTCCGGGACCTGCGCGAACGCGCTCGTCCGCGCGCGCACGACCGACGCCGGCGAGGGGGCCGCCTACCTCGACTGCCGCGTGAGGGTCCGCCCCGCGTGAGCGCCCCTCCCGCTCCTCTCGACTCCCCGCGAGCGGCGCTGCGCGCGGCCCTCCTCGCGCACGCGCCGGCCGACGACGCCGAGGCCCGCGACCGCACGGCAATGCTCGCGCTCGTCGAGGGCGAGCCCGCCTGCTTCTCGCGCGCGACGTACGCTCCGGGCCACTTCACGGGGAGCCTCTTCGTCCTCTCCCCCTCCGACGGGCGCGTCCTCCTCCACCACCACCGCCGCCTCGATCGCTGGCTCCAGCTGGGAGGGCACGACGAGGGAGAGCACGACCCGGCCGCCACGGCGCTCCGGGAAGGGCGGGAGGAGTCGGCGCTCGGCGACCTCGTCCTCCTCTCGCCGGCGATCCTCGACCTCGACGTCCACCCGATCCCCACGGCGAAGGGGGAGCCGGCGCACGCCCACTTCGACGTCCGCTACGCGGCGATCACGCGCGAGCCGACGTCCGCCCGGGCCGACGCGGCCGAGTCGCTCGGCCTCGCCTGGCTGCCTCTCGCGGAGGCGGCCGTGAGGATGGGAGAGCCGGGCGCCCACCGCGCGCTCGCGAAGGCGGCCCGGCTCCTCGGCCTCGCTCTCTGAGCTCTCCTCCGTCCGGCAGGTCGCGCTCCGCGCGGCGCGCTCAGAGCGGGTTCAGCGTGATCGAAAGGATGTCCCGGCACCCCTCGGCGACTCTCGCGAGGAGGCTCCGGGTCGGCTCGCTGTCGAGCTGGATCCGCGCGCTCGCGGCCTCGGCCCCGTCGAAGACGACGTTCTCGGTCTGCTGGACGTTGATCCCCGCCTCGCGCAGCGCCCCGAACACGTGTGCGAGGACGCCCACCCGGTCGCGGTGGCGCACCGTCAGGAGCCAGCGCGCGGGCGAACGCCCGCAGAGGTTCACGGCGTTCGGCACCTCGCCCGAGGCCTTGAAGGCGGCGACGATCCGGACGACCTCCGCGGCGATCGCGTTCTGAGCCTGCTCCGTGGAGGCGCCGACGTGGTGCGTCCCGACGACGCCCGGCAGGCGTCCCACCTCGTCCTCGAACGCGCCCGTCCCGCCCGAGGGCTCCCTCTCGAAGACGTCGAGCCCCGCCCGGATCCCCTTCGTCGCGATCGCCTCCTTCAGAGCGGCGGCGTTCACCGTCTCGCCCCGGCTCGTGTTGACGAAGAGGGCGCCGGGGCGCATCGCGTCGAAGAAGGCGCCGCCGAGGACGCCTCGGGTCTCCTTCGTGAGCGCGAGGTGAACCGACACGACGTCGGAGCGGGAGGCGAGCTCGCGGAGCGACGCGACGCGGACGACGCCCGCCTCCGCGGCCCGTTCTGCGCTCAGGGAGGGGCTCCAGGCGACGACCTCCATGTCGAACGCCCGCCCGCGGGCCGCGACCTCCCGCCCGATCGCGCCGAAGCCGGCGATCCCGAGCGTCCGCCCGGCGAGGCCGCGCGCCCGTCCGTACTCCGCCTTGTTCCAGAGGCCCGCCTTCAGGTCGGCCGTCTGCTCGGCGATCCGCCGGTCGAGCGCGAGGATGAGCCCCCAGGCGAGCTCCGCCACGGCGACGGCGTTCTTCCCGGGGCAGTTCGACACGGAGATCGCCCGCGCGGAAGCTGCCGGGAGGTCGATGGTATTGACCCCGGCGCCGGCCCGGACGACGAGCGAGAGGTTCCGGGCCTGGTCCATCTCGGCCGCCGTCACCTTCGTCGAGCGGACGACGAGGACCTCGGCGGCCGTGTCGCGAAGGCGCCAGCCGAGGGCCTCTCCCTCGAGCTTCGGCTCGTAGTAGACCTCGCAGCCGAGGGAACGGAGCCCCTCGAGCCCCGTCTCCTCGAACTTGTCGGCGACCAGTACGCGCATCGGAGACCTCCCCTGCCCCCCCTTCCGGGTCGTCGTCGCCCGGGGCTCCCGCCCCGGCGCGTCAGAATCGGTGGACGAAGAGCCCGGAGCGGAGCTTCGGCTCGAACCAGGTCGACTTCGGCGGCATCGTCTCGCCGGCGTCCGCGATCGCCATCAGCTCGGCGATCGTCGTCGGGTACATCGAGAACGCGGCGGCGCACTCCCCCGAGGAGACCCTCCTCTCGAGCTCCGCGGTCCCGCGGATCCCGCCGACGAAGTCGATCCTCTTGTCGGTGCGCGGGTCGGCGATCCCGAGAAGGGGCTCGAGGAGGCGGTCCTGGAGGATCGAGACGTCGAGCGAGCGGATCGGGTCGTCTGCGGGGACCGGCTCCTTCGGCGTCAGGGTGTACCAGCGGCCCGAAAGGAACATCCGGACCTCTCCCTTCCTCTCCGGCTCGGCCGTCTCCGCCGCGGCGACGTGGAACGACTTCTTCACCTCGGCGAGGAAGCCCTCCGGGGTCCGGCCGAGGAGGTCCTTCACGAGCCGGTTGTAGGGAAGGATCCGGAGCTCGCGGTCCGGGAAGATCGCCGCGGGGAACCAGCGGACCGGGTGGTCGGCCGGGACCGGCCCCTTCTCCACGAGCGCCGCGCAGGCGCGCGATGCGGACTTGGAGCGGTGGTGCCCGTCGGCGACGTAGAGGACCGGGATCGCGGCGAAGGCGTCGACGAAGAAGGCGGCCTCCTCCTCCGGGACGAGCCAGAGCGAGTGGCGCACGCCGTCGACCGCCTCGAAGTCGATCTCCGGGGGCGCCGAGGTCACCTTCGCGACGCGGTCGTCGACGACGTCCGAGGCCCGGTAGGTCAGGAAGACGGGCTCGGCGTGGGCGGCCTGGACGACGAGGTGCTTCGTCCGGTCGTCTTCCTTGTCCTTGCGGGTCTTCTCGTGCTTCTTGATGACGTCGGCGTCGTAGTCCTCGACCGAGCAGGCGGCGACGAGGCCGTCCTGCTTCTGGCCCCGCCAGGTCTGGCGGTAGACGAGGAGGCGGGGCGTCGGGTCGGGGACGAGCGTGCCGTTCGACTCGAAACGGTCGAGGTTCTCGCGGCCCTTCGCGTAGACCTCCTCGGCGTAGAGGGAGGTCCCTTCCGGGAGGTCGATCTCGGGCCGGCAGACGTGAAGGAAAGAGGCGGGGTTCCCCTCGGCGAGGGCCCGGGCCTCCTTCGTGTCGATGACGTCGTAGGGAACGGACGCGACCTCTCGGGCGCGGGAGGGAACGGGGCGGGAGGCGGGGAAGGGGCGGATCTTCGCCATGTCGCGCCGAGCTTAGCAGGAGCTTCCGCGTGCTTCCCTCCCCGCTCCGCGGGACGGTGTAGGAGCTGCCTCTTATACACACCTCCGT
>JAGOBQ010000528.1 GCA_017999215.1 Thermoanaerobaculia bacterium | reverse complement strand
CTCCTGGTCGTCGTAGATCGCGAGGTGGCTCCCGTCGGGGCAGTGGTGGTACCGGCCGCGGGCGACGGCCCCCGCCATCCAGCGCAGGTGCTCCGGGTCCATCGTGTCGTGCGCGGCGCCGAGGACGAGGGTCGGGACCAGGATCGCGCCCAGGTCCGCGGAGCGGTCCCACGCCTCGAGCTTCCCGGAGGCGCCGAGCTCGCTCGGCCCCTGCATCGGGACGTAGACGCTCGGGTTCATGTGCCGGAACGAGCGGGCCAGCGGCTCGGGCCACGAGGCCATCGGGATCCGCAGCACGTGCTCCTCGTAGTAGTGGGGGCCGAGGAGCTCCATGTACCGCGCCTCGCCGGTTCGGCCCTCCGCCTCGAGCCGCCGGATCTCGTCGAGCGCGGCCGGGTCCATTCTCGGCGCGAGGACGTCGCGCGCATAGGCGTTGTAGGCGGGGACGCTCGACATCATGTTCGAGACGACGAGCCCCTTCAGGTGCTCCTGGTAGCGGAAGGCGTACTCGAGCGCGAGGATCCCGCCCCACGACTGCCCGAGGAGGAAGAACGACTCCCGCCCGAGGCCGAGGGCGCGGCGGACCTGCTCCACCTCGTCGACGAAGCGGGGCAGGTCCCAGAGCTCCGGCCGGTCGGGCTGGTCGCTGTAGTAGGAGCCGAGCTGGTCGTAGTAGTAGTACTCCACCCCCGCAGACGGGAGCCGGGTGTCGCACGCCTCGAACGCCTCGTGGGTGAAGCCCGGGCCGCCGTGGAGGAGGAGGAGCTTCACCCGCGGGTTGTTGCCGACGCGCTTCGTCCAGACGCGGAACGTCCCGGCGGGCGTCTCGACGGGGATCATTCGGACGCCTCCGGCGACGAGGTCCGGGCGTCCCGTGGAGTCGAGATAGCCCGCGGGGACGCCCTCCGGCCTGCCGGGCCTCGCCCGGTCCGCTCCTACGCTCGACATGGGGCCTCCTTCGTCGGCCGGCCCCGTCCCGCGTCCGCCGAAGGGAGGAAGGGGGCCGACGGAAATGGCGATCGAAAATCCAACGGACGATACGGCAGGAGCGCCGCGCAGGCGAGGGGGAGGTCCGGCCCGGTCGCGCGGCGCGGCGGCCGGGTCCAGAATCCGTGGGGCGGCCGCCGGCCGCCGGAGGAGCCGATGTCGCAGTCCGGAGGCGTCCTTTCAGCGCTCGCCCTCGTCCTCTTCGCCGCCGCCGGCTGCTCCGCCACGGGGCGGCGGCCGGCGACGTTCGCCGAGGCGGCGCGTGAGAAGGCCGACGTGACGATCGTCGTGACCGACTCGGGGCTCGGCGGCCTCTCCGTGGCGGCGGACCTCGCGAACCGTCTCCCCGCGAGCGGCATCGTCCGCTCGGCGCGGATCGTCTTCGTGAACGCGCTCCTCGACGACGCGATCGGCTACAACGACCTGCGCGACGAGACCGACAAGGTCCGGGTCTTCGACGCCGCGCTCGATGCGATGGAGCGGCGGTACTCCCCCGACCTGATCCTGGTCGCCTGCAACACGCTCTCGGTCTTCTACGAGCGGACGCGCCACGCGAAGCGCGGAGCGACGGAGACCGTCAGCATCGTCCCGATGGGCGCCGACCTCGTCGAGAAGGCGCTCGTCGATCGGCCGGAGGCGCGGGCGATCCTCTTCGCGACGAAGGGGACGATCGACTCGAACGCCCATCGTCGCCTCCTCGAGCGTCGGGGAATCGCCGCGGACCGGGTCGTCGGCCAGGCCTGCCCGAAGCTGACCGGCGCGATCGAGCGCGGCGCTCACGACCCGGAGACCGCCACCCGGATCGAGGGCTTCGTGAAGGAGGCGGTCGGCCGGCTCGGCGATCGCCCCGGCCCGGTCGTGGCGAGCCTGAACTGCACGCACTTCGGCTACGCGCGGCCGCTCTGGGAGGAGGCGTTCGAGAGGCTCGGGCATCCGGGCGTGACGGTCCTCGACCCGAACCCGCTCATGACGGACCACGCGCTCCGCGCGGGCGGCGAGCGGCGGTACCCGGAGACGGCGGTCACGGTCGAGGTCGTCTCGAAGACGCCGATCGGCGACGACGTGAAGGGGCCGCTCGGCGCGCTCCTCGGCACGGTCTCTCCGGCGACGGCCGCCGCCCTCGCGCGCTACGCGCACGTGCCGGACCTCTTCCACGTCGAGATCGATCCCGCCGCGATCCTCCGCTGAGCGGGTCGCTCTTCGCGCGGCCACCGGGGCGTCTCATCGGCTAACCTCCGACGGAATGCCGAGCCGCGTCTCGTTCCTCGTGCCGCTCCTCCTGCTGGCCGCGTCCGCGGCCGGGGCGGAGCCGCCGTTCCGGACGGAGCTGTCGGTCGGCTTCACCCGGGACGCCATCGCGACGGACCGGCCGCTCGTCGTCCTCGACGGGACGCCCGCGGCCGGCTACGACTACTCGGCCGACGAGGGGACCCGCAGGCTAGAGGTCGCGGCGACCCGCTGGCTCGGCGCCGTCCCCGACGACGGGACGACGCCGCTCTCCCTCCTCCCGTACGTCGCGCGGGTCTCGAGCGCCTCGGCCCGCGTCGCGGTCGCCGGGGCGAGCCGCGACTCGTTCGGGCGAGCCTCGGGGCAGCTCGCGACGTACGAGGTCTGGTACGCCGGCGACGGGTCCCTCCGAGAGGCGGAGCTCTCGGGCGAGTGGTTCGTCGGCCGGGGCCTCGCGCTGCGAGGCGGGCTCGCGCACGGCCGGGAGCGGGAGACGGCGGCCTCGACGTCGCTCGAGAGCCCGTCGGGGCGCGCCGACGTCGGGACCGCGACGACCAGAGCGAAGGTGACGTCGGGGACGCTCGGCGCCGCGCTCCGGCTCGGCGAGCACGAGGTGAGCTTCTCGGGCACGTACGGGGCGTCCGACCGGAGCCGCGAGGACGCGACGGTCTTCACCGGAGGGTCCCTCCCGCTCTTCTCGCGCCTGACGACCGACGGGGTGACCCGCCGGGGGCGCGTCGGGGCCCGGCTCCTCCTCCTCGGGAGGAGGCTCGCCGTCGACCTCTCGGGGGAGTACGCCCTCGCCACCTCCTCCTCGGACCTCTACACGACGCTCTCCGGCCCGTACGCGAAGGGGCGGACGATCGGCCGCCGGGCGGCGCTCGAGGCGACGTGGCACCCGACCCGGAGGCTCGCGGTAGGCGGGGGCCTCGCGTACGAGACGCGGGACGCTTCGTCGGGGTCGGCCCGGGCGCTCCGGCCGTCGAGCGAGGAGACGACGCGAACGATCGGCTTCGCCGCGCGCTGGTACGCGACGGACCGTGTGGCGGTGTCCTTCGGCGCCTCGCGGTCGGAGTCCGAATCGGTCTCGCCGCCCGGCGGGACGACGTACCAGCGGTTCGACGAGACCGCGACCGTGCTGAGACTCGGGGCGGCGGTGAGGTTCTAGGCGGTGGGAGAGAGCCCGTTCCTCCGCGACCTCGTCATCGTCCTCGCCGCGTCGCTGCCGGTCCTCTTCGTCTTCCAGAAGCTGCGCGTGCCGACGATCGTGGCGTTCCTCTTCACGGGGATCCTGATCGGGCCGTACG
>JAGOBQ010000527.1 GCA_017999215.1 Thermoanaerobaculia bacterium | reverse complement strand
CCCCGGGTCCGCGCGCACCGGGAGCTCCTCGTCTCCTACGGTCCGTTCGTCTCCGACGAGAAGGCGCTCCTCGCCGACGGCGTGCGCCTCGTTCCCGAGGCCTCCGAAGCAGCGGCACTCCTCGACCTCGTCCTCGTCTGGAAGAAGCGGAGGCGCGTCACGGCCCTTCTCCAGGAGCTCGTCTCGGCGATCCGCGCGACCCAGAAGGAAGGGGGGCGGGTCTTCCTCGTCGCCTCGGGGACCTCCTACCACGCCGCGCTGACGGCCGGCTATTTCTTCAACACGCTCGCCGGCGTCGCCGTCTTCCCGTGCAATCCCGGGACGTTCCGCTCCCTCTACCTGAACTCCCTGAAGCCGGAGGACCTCCTGATCGGCATCTCGCAGTCGGGGGAGACGAAGGACCTCGTCGACGTGTTCCAGGACGTCCGGGCCCGCGTCCCCGCCCTGCGTCGCGTCTCGCTCGTCAACAACGAGAACAGCCGGATCCCGCAGGAGCTCTCGGAGTTCTACCTCCCGATCCTCTGCGGGCCGGAGATCGCGGTGGCCGCGACGAAGAGCTTCCTGAACCAGGTCGCCGTCCTCTACGTCGTCGCGGCGTCCTTCTCGCTCAACGAGCGTCGGGTCGTCGAGAAGCTCGCGGCGGCCCGCGCCCTCGTCTCGGAGACGCTCCGCCGCTGCGAAGCGGACGTGGAGGAGGCGGCCGAGCGCCTCTACCTCGAGCCGAGCCTCCACATCCTCGGCACCGGCCTCATCGGCCTCGCGCGCGAGGGGGCGCTCAAGATCCGGGAGGTCGTCCTGAACCACGCCGAGGGGTACGACGCGGCGGAGTTCAAGCACGGGCCGAACACGATCCTGGGGAAGAACACGCTCTTCTCGATCCACGACCTCGCCGGCGTCCTCGAGGCGTGGGAGGAGCGCCGCGGCGCGGGGCCGTTCCCCGGCGGGCTCGAGGCCCTGCGGCTCCACCCGGAGCTCGTGGAGCGGCACTTCTCGAACTACCCGCTCCTCTTCGTCTGCCCGCCCGAGGAGCGCGACGTGAGGATCACGGTGAGCCAGATCCACACGCACAAGATCCGGGGCGCCGACATCCTCGTCGTCTCCGAGCCGAACGAGGACCTCGCCCGGGCCGCGGCGGGGCGGCCCGCGGGGGATGCGCGCTACTGGTCGAAGGGGATCGAGGTCCCGCCGTCCGGCGACCCCGCGCTCTTCGTCTTCGCCGCGAGCGTCGTCCTCCAGCGGCTCGCGTTCCGGATGTCGGTGAAGAAGATGGAGTACCTCGACCGCCTCCGGGTCGCCGACCACGGCGTCCACCCCGACGCCCCGAAGAACGTCTCGAAGTCGATCACGGTCGACTGACGTCGCCCGCGGCGCCGGCCGCCTTCCGGGCGGCCTGGACGAGGTCGTCCAGCTTCTGCAGGAACCGCGAGCGATCGCGGGCCTCGAACGGGGCCGGTCCGCCGGTGATGGCTCCCGAATCACGGAGGTAGGCCATCAGCTCGCGGTTCGACAGGGCGTCGCCGATCGACTCTTCCGTGAAGACCCGTCCTTTCGGATCCAGGACCCGCGCGCCCTTCGCGAGGCAGAGCGAGGCGAGCGGGATGTCCGACGTCACGGCGACGTCGCTCTCCGTCACGCGCTCGGCGATCCAGGCGTCGGCCGCGTCGAAGTGACCGGACACGACGACCATCTCGACGAGCGGGTCGTCGGGGACGCGTATGCGTCCGTTCGAGACGACGAAGACCCGGAGTCCGTAGCGCTTCGCGACGCGGTAGACCTCGTCCTTCACGGGGCACGCGTCGGCGTCGACGTAGATCCGGATCACCCTATGGCCTCTCAACGCACTTCGGGAGGCCTACGCCGCCGCCTCCCGGTCCTTGAGCTGGAGCGCGTAGAGGCGGGCGTAGAGGCCCCCCTTCTCGAGGAGCTCGGCGTGCGTTCCCGACTCGCGGACCTCGCCGTGGGAGAGGACGAGGATCCGGTCGGCCCGGACGATCGTGGAGAGGCGGTGGGCGACGACGACGGAGGTGCGGCCCGAGAGGAGCCGGTCGACGGCCTTCTCGATGACGGCTTCCGTCTCGGGGTCGACGCTGGAGGTCGCCTCGTCGAGGATCAGGATCCGCGGATCGCGGGCGAGGGCGCGGGCGAAGGAGACGAGCTGCTTCTCGCCGACGGAGAGGCCGCCCCCGCGCTCCGTCAGCCGGGTGTCGAGGCCGTCGGGGAGGCGGTCGAGGAGAGGGCCGAGGCCGACGTCGCGGCAGGCGCGCTCGACCGTCTCGCGCGGCATCGACGGGTCGAAGAACGCCACGTTCTCGGCGATCGTCCCGGTGAAGAGGAACGTGTCCTGCAGGACGATCCCGAAGCCGTCGCGGAACTCCGTCGGGGCGAAGTCCCTCACGTCGTGTCCGTCGACGCGGACGGCGCCGCCGGTGACGTCGTAGAACCGGAGCAGCAGGCTCACGATCGTCGACTTGCCGGAGCCGGTCGCCCCGACGAGGGCGATCGTCTCGCCGGGCTCGGCGCGGAACGAGACGCCCTTCAGGACCTCCTCGCCCGGCTGGTAGGCGAAGCGGACGGCCTCGAAGCCGATCTCGCCGCGGAGCGGGCGGGGGACGGGGCGGGGAGAAGGCGGAGCCGCGATGCCCGGCGTCTCGTCGAGGAGCTGGAAGATCCGCTCCGAGGAGGCCATCGCCGCCTGGAGGATGTTGTACTTCTCGGAGAGGTCCATGAGCGGCCGGTAGAACCGCTTCGAGTACTGGAGGAACGTGACGACGGCGCCGATCGTCATCGTCCCGCGGATGACGTCGCCGCCGCCCCACCAGAGGATCGCCGCCATGCCGACGGCCGAGAGGAAATCGAGGGCCGGGTAGAAGACCGCGTAGTAGAAGATCGACTCGAGGTTCGCCGCCCGGTGCTCGTCGTTCACCGCGCGGAACGCCGCGCGCGCGGGCGCCTCGCGGCGGAAGAGCTGGACGACGGCGATGCCGGAGAGGTGCTCCTGGAGGAACGAGTTCACCTTCGCGATCCGCACGCGGACCTTCCGGTAGGTGTCGCGCGCCCCCTTCCGGAACCAGTTCGTCACGAGCGCCATGGGGACGAGGACGGCGAGCGTGATCGTCGCGAGCGTCGGGTCGAGGGCGTAGAGGACCGCCACGATCCCGAAGAGGACGGCGAGGTCGCCGAGGAGCGAGACGAAGCCCGAGGTGAAGAGCTCGTTCAGGGCGTCGACGTCCGTGGTCAGCCGCGTCATGAGCCGGCCGACGGGCGTCCGGTCGTAGAGCGCGACGTCGGAGCGCTGGAGGTGCCCGAAGATCCGGGTCCGGAGGTCGTACATCACCCCCTGTCCCATCCGCGACGTCCACTCCACCATCAGGAACATGAGGCCGAACGTCGCGAGGACCGAGAGGAGGTAGAGGCCGGCGATCGCGTCGAGCGCCCGCGAGCCGCCCGTCGGCAGGCCGAGCGCCCCGAGGAGGCGCGCGACGAAAGCGGCTCCCCCCGCGGCCTCCGCCTGCGGCGTGAAGA
>JAGOBQ010000526.1:0-2500 GCA_017999215.1 Thermoanaerobaculia bacterium | reverse complement strand
ACGCCGCCCCACGAGGTCGGAGTCTTCGACTGGAGGATGGGGCGAAGCGCGGAGTGGGCGCGGAAGACCGCCGGGACGGCGGGAACCCGGCCCTATCGGACGACCTTCTCGACGGTCGACACGGTTGCGGCCGGAGTCGCGCGGCCCGAGAAGGTCGAGCTCGCCCTCTGGCTTCCCGGGCTCGAGCCCGAGGGCTTCTTCGCGTTTCGGGTGGAGCCGAAGGCGCAGCCGGCCGGGAGCGTCTCGCTCCGACCCGCCCGTTTCGACGAGTCGCCGGCGGACGCCGGCGCGCCGTCGCTCGCCGTTCGATGGACCACGTCGCCGGTGGAGAAGGGATGGCGGATCGCGCTCGAGCTCGCGGTTCCGGCCGACGCCGGGAGCGAGAAGGACGGCTGATCGCGGCGTCGGTGCGAAGAACGGGCCGATTCCGCTTGACCTTACCCCGCCGGCGGCGATAGACTCGTAATTGCGGATGATCCGCAAGTAGGAATGAAACGCAAGCCCGAGCCCGACCGGACCGAGCAGCGGCTCGAGCGCCTCCGGGCGGCGGCGCGAGGGGCGGGGCTGAAGCTGACGCCCCAGCGGCTCGAGGTCTTCCGGGAGATCGCGGGGTCGCAGGAGCACCCCGACGCGGAGACCGTCTTCCGCGCCGTCCAGGAGCGGATGCCGACGGTGTCGCTCGACACGGTCTACCGGACGCTCTGGGCGCTCCACGACCTCGGCCTCGTCACGACGCTCGGGCCTCAGCAGAGCGGCGTGCGCTTCGACGCGAACCTGGAGAAGCACCACCACTTCTCGTGCGTTCGCTGCGGCCTCGTGCGCGACTTCGAGAGCCCGAAGCTCGACGACCTCCCGCTGCCGGCCGACCTGAGGAGCCTCGGCAGCGTCCTGAACGCGCACGTCGAGGTGCGCGGCCTCTGCACACGGTGCGAGAGCCTGAGGAAGACGAACGGATAGACCCTGACCCGAGCCCGGTCCCGAGCAACCCGCCCCACGAAGGAGAACGACGATGAGTGAAAGCGGCAAGTGCCCGTTCACCGGTGCTTCCAGCCACCCCGTGGCCGGCCGGGGCACGACGAACCGGGACTGGTGGCCCGACCAGCTGAACCTCTCGATCCTCCATCAGCACGACCCGGCTTCGAGCCCGATGGATCCCGGCTTCGAGTACGCGGAGGAGTTCGGCAGGCTCGACTACGCCGCCCTGAAGAAAGACCTCCACGCCCTGATGACCGACTCGCAGGAGTGGTGGCCCGCCGACTGGGGCCACTACGGCGGCCTCTTCATCCGCCTGGCCTGGCACAGCGCGGGCACCTACCGCATCTCGGACGGGCGCGGCGGCGGCGGCACCGGCAACCAGCGCTTCGCGCCGCTCAACAGCTGGCCCGACAACGGCAACCTCGACAAGGCGCGCCGCCTCCTCTGGCCGATCAAGCAGAAGTACGGCAGCCGGATCTCGTGGGCCGACCTGATGATCCTGGCCGGCAACTGCGCGCTGGAATCGATGGGCTTCCGGACGTTCGGCTTCGGCGGCGGCCGCGCCGACATCTGGCAGCCGGAGGAGGAGGTCAACTGGGGCCGGGAGAAGACCTGGCTCGCCACGAGCGACATGCCCGACAGCCGCTACTCCGGCGACCGCGTGCTCGCGAACCCGCTCGCCGCCGTGCAGATGGGCCTCATCTACGTGAACCCCGAGGGCCCGGACGGCAACCCCGACCCCGTGGCTTCGGGGCGCGACGTGCGCGAGACGTTCGCGCGGATGGCGATGAACGACGAGGAGACCGTCGCCCTCATCGCCGGCGGCCACACGTTCGGCAAGGCCCACGGCGCGGGCGACCCGAAGCTCGTCGGACCGGAGCCGGAGGCGGCCCCCCTCGAGCAGCAGGGGCTCGGCTGGAAGAACGCGTTCGGGACGGGCAAGGGCGTGCACACGACCACGAGCGGAGTCGAGGGCGCCTGGAAGCCGAACCCGACGAAGTGGGACATGGGCTACTTCGACATGCTGTTCGGCTACGAGTGGGAGCTCGTGAAGAGCCCCGCCGGCGCCTGGCAGTGGCTCGCGAAGGACGTGAAGCCGGAGCACATGATCCCCGACGCCCACGACCCGTCGAAGAAGCACCGGCCGATGATGTCGACGGCGGACCTGTCGCTCCGCTTCGATCCGATCTACGAGCCGATCTCGCGCCGCTTCCACGCGGACCCGGAGGCGTTCGCCGACGCGTTCGCCCGCGCCTGGTTCAAGCTGACGCACCGAGACCTGGGGCCGAAGGTCCGCTACCTCGGCCCGGAGGTCCCGGCCGAGGAGCTGATCTGGCAGGACCCGGTCCCGCCGGTCGACCACCCGCTCGTCGACGCGGCCGACGTCGCCGCCCTGAAGGCGAAGGTCCTCGCGTCGGGCCTCGGCGTCTCCGAGCTCGTCGCGACGGCCTGGGCCTCGGCCTCGACGTTCCGCGGCTCCGACAAGCGCGGCGGCGCCAACGGCGCCCGCCTGCGCCTCGCGCCG
>JAGOBQ010000525.1 GCA_017999215.1 Thermoanaerobaculia bacterium | reverse complement strand
CGTTCTCGAGGACCTCCTCCTCCGCCGGGATCCGCTGCGAGAAGCGGAAGGGACGCTCGAGGCTCGCCTCGGCCCGTCCCGCGGCGAGGAAGCGCGAGCGCTTCGTCCGGCCGAGGGAGTGCCCCGTGTGGACGAGCGGGATCCCGAGCAGCTGGGAGAGCCTCACGCCGACGTAGCCGGCGTCGGCGTAGTGGGTGTGGATCAGGTGCGGCAGGCGCTCCTGCGCCCGCAGGTGCTCGACGCACCGGTCGACGAGCGCGGGGAGGTGGGGCCAGAGGAGCTCCTTGCGCAGGTACCGCTTCGGGCCGAACGGGAGCCGCACGATGCGCGCCTTCTCGCCGAGGGGCTCGAGGGGGACGGCGTAGTCGGGACCCGCGGCGGGGTCCTCGACGAGGCGGGTGACGAGGTCGACGCGGGCCACGCGCGTCGACCGCCCGAGGGCGCGGACGAGCTCCAGGACGTAGGTGATCTGCCCCCCCGTGTCCGGGTCGCGCCCGAGCTCGGCGTTCGTGCCGCGCAGGAGCCCGTGGAGGCTCAGGTGGAAGAGGTAGAGGCCTTCGGCGGAGCCGTTCACGCCGCCTCCGACCACTGCGCGAGGAACGGCGCGTAGAACGACGGCTCCTCCGGCGTCGCGCCGGCGATGCGCGTGACGGCCCCGGCGAACGCGACGCCGCGCCGGAGGCTCTCCTCCGCCGTCCAGTGCCGGACGAGGCCGAGGAGGACGACGGCCGTGAAGGCGTCGCCGGCCCCGACCGTGTCGACGATCTCCTCCTGCGAGCCCGCGGCGTCGGCCTCGGCCCGGTGGACGACGTCGCCCGAGCGCCAGGAGACCGCGGCGCCCCGCGCGCCGCGCGTGACGTAGAGCGCCTTCAGGCGGAAGCGGCGGACGACGTCGGCGGCGAGCGCCTCGGGCTCCCGGAGCGTCAGGCAGAGGAGGCGGCGCAGCTCGTCGAGCTCCTCGTCGCTCGCCTTCACGACGTGCGCCGCGGAGAGGGCGCGGGTGACGACGGCGCCGTCGTACCAGGGGGCGCGCAGGTTCAGGTCGACGAGCCGGATCGCGGGCGAGGCGTCGAGGACGTCGCGGAGCGCCTCGCGCGACGGGGGCTCCCGGAGGGCGAGAGTGCCGAACGCGACGACCGACGGCTGCGCCTCGCGCACGGCGCGGGCGGCGGCGGCCCCGTCGATCGCGTCGAAGGCGGCGCCGGCGGGAATCTCGAAGCGGGGGACGCCGCCGCGGAGCGTCACGACGGCGCGCCCCGTCGGGAGCGCCGGGTCGGACTGCACCCCGTCGACGGGGATGCCGCGCGCCTCCATCGCCGTCCGGAGCGCCTGCCCGGCCGGGTCCGGTCCGAGCCGCGTCAGCAGGAGAGGCGAGAGGCCGAAGGCCGCGGCGTGGGCGGCGACGTTCAGGGGGGCTCCCCCGGGCCGCGCCCCCGAGGGGAGCTCGTCGACGAGCGCCTCGCCGAAGACGGCGACGCGGGCGGAGGCGGAGGCGCGGGTCGGGAGGGGTGTCACGGGGGCGATCCTAGCCGAAAATGCTTTGAGGTCAAAATATTTGAGCTGCGAACGATTCGGACGTGGTGAAATGGGGCGCGGCCCGCGGCCGCGCGGAGGAGAGATGGCGGGAACGACCGGACCGGTTCGCGCGAGGGAGGCGTCCCTCGGGGAGGCGCTCGACTTCATGAAGCTCCTCTGGCGGCTCGACCACGCGCTCCAGACGACGTCGCGGCGGATGACGGAGCGGGTCGGCGTGACTGGCCCTCAGCGACTCGCGCTGCGCGTCGTGGGCCGGTTCCCCGGGATCACCCCGGGCGAGACGGCGGCCGTCCTGCGCCTCCACCCGAGCACGGTGACCGTGATCGTGCGGGGGCTCGAGCGGGCCGGGCTCGTCGAGCGCTCGGAGGACCCGGCCGACCGGAGGCGCACGCGGCTCCACGCGACGCCGGCCGGGCGGAGGGTCGTCTCCTCGACGGGCGGCACGGTCGAGGAGGCCGTGCGCCGGACCCTCGCGCGGGTCCCGGCGGCCGACCTCGAGACGGCCGCGGGCGTCCTCTCGGCGCTCGCCGCCGAGCTGGAGACCCCTACAGGCGTGCGAGCGTCGCGACGAGTCCGACGGCGAGCGTGACGCCGAAGCCGAGGAGGCCGACGGGTGCGAACCGGAAGAACCCGAGGTCGATCGGCGCGCCGTCCTCGCCGCGCAGGCCGGCCCTCTCGACGAGCGCCTGCGTGAGCGGCCCGGCCGTGGCGGCCGTCAGGAAGAGGGAGCTCCCGGCGCAGACCGAAAGGGCGAGCCCGACGTAGATCGCCTCGGGCGGGTGTTCCGTCGCGAGGACCTCGGCGACCGGCAGCAGGGCCGCCATGCTCGGGCCGGCGGAGAAGACGCCGGTCAGGAGGGCCGAGGAGACGAGGAAGACGGCGACCTGCGCCTTCGGCGGCAGCGGGAGCGTGGCGAGAAGGCGTGCGGCGTCGCGGAAGACGCCCGTCTCTCCGACCGCGCCGACCATCACGAAGAGGCAGAGGAGGAAGAGCGTCGCCTCGACGTCGACGCGCGTCCGCGCGAGCCGCTCGCCGAGCCGGCCGGCGCCCAGGAGCGCGGCGGCCGCCCCGATCCAGCAGATCAGCTCGGGACCGACGCCGGAGGCGGCGGGGACGAGGAGCCAGGCGGCGACCATCCCCGCGAGGGGGAGGAGCCCCGAGAGGAGGGCGCGCCGGTCGAGCCGGACTCCGCGGTGGAATGCCGAGAGCGTCGCCACGGTGAGGCGCGCCGAGAGGGGCGTCCCGGCCAGGCCGCGGGCGGGGCGGGCGAGGCCGAAGACGGCGGCGAGGACGAGGGCGAGCGCGGCGAGCGTGAGCGGCGCCGCCCGGACCAGGTAGTCGGTGAACTCCATCGCCCCGCGGCCCAGCAGGAGGATCGCCGGGAAGTCGCCGATCGGCGTCGCGGCGCCGCCGAGGTTGCAGGCGACGAGGAGCGTCGCGAGCGTCCAGGTCACGTAGCGCTGCGACACGCCCATGAGCCGGAAGAGGATGAGGATGACCGGGAGGAGGAGCATCAAGGCCGTCAGGTTGTTGACGAGCCCGCTCACGCCGTACATGCCGACGACGAGAGCGAAGGCGAGGAGGCCCGGAGCGGCGCGCGTCGCCCGCGCGACCCGGACGGCGAGGAGGCCGAAGAGTCGGGAGGCGACGAGGACCTCGGTGACGAGCCCGAGGCCGACGAGGAGGACGAGGACGTCCCACGGGACGCCGGCGAGGAGCCTCCCCGTCGTCGAGACGCCCGAGAGGCCGACGACGAGCGCCGAGAGAGCCGCCCCGGAGACGACGAGGACGAGGCGGCGGGCGGGCCAGACCGCCTGCAGGAGGACCGTGCCGGCGAGGATCGCCGTCGTCACCGCGGCGGCGGAGGTCATGCGAGCCTCGTGAAGCTCCCGGCCGGGACCTCCGTCAGCCAGCGCGGGTAGAGGCTCATCGGCCGCCCGAGGACGTCCCATCCGACGAGCTCGCGGAAAATCGGCCGCACGTCGTCGCCGGCCAC
>JAGOBQ010000073.1 GCA_017999215.1 Thermoanaerobaculia bacterium | reverse complement strand
TCCGCGACACGGCCGACAAGGTCGCCGTCGCCGAGAAGCTCATCGAGGTGAACGACAAGGCGAAGGCCGAGGTCGTCCTCGACGTCGAGCTCCTCCAGCTGAGCACGACGAAGCTCCTCGAGCTCGGTGCGACCCTGTCGAGCTACAAGATTACCGGCAGCCCTAACCTCGGAACGGGAACGACCTCACTCCCGTGGCAGGACCTCCTGAAGCTCTCTCTGTCCGACTTCAACTTCACGGTCCCTTCGGTTGCCGTCAGCTTCATCAAACAGAACTCCGACTCCGAGCTCCTTGCCAAGCCGCAGCTCCGGATCGCCGAAGGGGAAAAGGCCCAGCTCGTCATCGGGGACCGCGTCCCGATCCCGGTGACGACGATCAACACGCAGCAGGCGATCGGCCAGACCGGCGTCGTCCCTGTGACCTCGTTCCAGTACCAGGACGTCGGCATCAAGCTCGACATCGAGGCGCGGGTCCACCATAACCGGGAGATCTCCCTGAAGCTCACGGTCGAGATCTCCGAGATCAACGGCTACGTCGAGAACGAGAACCAGGGGCGGCAGCCGATCATCGGGACGAGGACGATCACGACGAACATCCGGCTGAAGGACGGCGAGACGAGCTTCCTGGCCGGACTCATCAAGAACAAGAAGGTCTCGACGAAGGAAGGCCTCCCCTTCCTCTCGGAAATCCCCCTCCTCGGAAGCCTCTTCAAGAAGACGAGCAACGACGTCAAGCACGACGACATCTTCCTGACGCTCACGCCCCACATCACCCGGGCGCCCCAGATCACCGAGGAGGACCTGATCCCGGTCTGGGTCGGGACGGAGAACAACGTCTCCTTCTCCGGCCTTAACGTGAGGCTCGAGTCGCCGCAGGCGCCCGAGACCCCGTTCGACCCGCCCGCGGAGGCGCCCGCCTCGCGTCCCGTCTCGCCGACGAGCCCCGTCCCGGGGACGATGCCGGGCCGCGCGATCCTCCCCGTCCAGGGGAGCGGACCGAACGACCCGTTCCGGCGGACGCCGGCGCCGGCCCCGCAGGGAGGCTCGAACATCCTGTCGGGCGACGCGGCCCAGCGCTCGGCGGCCTTCGTCGAGACCGAGGGGCCGCGGACCCTCGCCCTCGGCCTCGAGCTCGAGAACGGCGAGCTCGAGGTCGGCGAGACCGCTCTCCTGACCCTTACCGGCCCCTCCGAGCTCGCCGACGCCGGGGCGCTCGAGGTGACGATCGAGTGGGACCCGTCGGTCGCCGAGCTCGTCGCGGTGACGCCCGGTCCGTGGCGGACCGGATCGGCGGCGCTCAACACCCGTCTCGACGCCGACCGGGGGCCGGGGCGCGTGCGGATCGGCCTCGGCACACCGACCGGCGTCGTCGGCCTTCCGAGCGGCGCCCTTGCCCGCTTCACGCTCCGCGCGCTCGCCCCGGGCGAGGCGCTCGTCCGGGTCTCCGCCGGCGCGGGGCTCGGCAAGAGCGGCCCGCTTCGCCCCGAGGCGAACGCGGTGCCGCTCGTCGTGAGGGACTGAGGACGCCGTGAAAGCCTCCTCCCGCGTCCGCGGCTACTCGCTGGTCGAGCTCGTCGTCGTCGTCACGATCATCCTGACGCTGACGGCGATGATCGTGCCGGTGGCGCGATTCAACTGGACGCGGATGAAGGAGATGGAGCTCAAAGAGGCGCTCCGGACGATGCGCACGGCGATCGACGAGCACAAGCGCCTCTCGGACCAGGGGCTCATCCCGGTCGAGCTCGACACGGAGGGCTACCCGAAGGAGCTGGAAGACCTCGTGAAGGGGATCGATCTCGTCGGCCAGGTCAAGAAGACGCACAAGTTCCTCCGGAAGATCCCGATCGACCCGATGACGGGTGAGGCGGAATGGGGACTCCGGAGCCTGCAGGACGACTTCGACTCGACGAGCTGGGGCCGCCAGAACGTCTACGACGTCTACTCCCTCTCCGAGAAGACGGCGCTCGACGGGACGAAGTACAAGGACTGGTGACGACGATGCCTCCTGAAGAGACCCTCGCCCCCCGGACCCCCCCCCAGGCCTCGAAGGGCCGTGGCTTCACGCTGATCGAGTTGCTCGTCGTCATGGCGATCATCGGGACGCTCGCGGCGATCGGCATCCCGATGCTGATGAACACGCCGATCAAGGCGAAGGAAGCGGCGCTGAAGGAGAACCTCTTCACGTTCCGCTCCTGCCTCGACCAGTACAAGGCCGACAAGGGGCGCTACCCCGAGTCGCTCGAGGTGCTGGTCCAGGAGAAGTACATCCGGAAGGTCCCGCTCGATCCGTTCACGAAGTCGGCCGACACCTGGGAGCTCGTCTACGAAGAGCCGGATTCGGCCGACGCCGCCTCCGAGGAGCCGCCGGGGATCATCGACGTCAAGTCGGGCTCCGATATGACGGCGATCGACGGGACCCCGTACAACACGTGGTGAGCGTGGGCGCGAGGGCGGGGCGCCGACGGCGCGGAGGGGGCTACACCCTGGTGGCGCTCCTCGTCGGGATGACGGTCGCATCGATCCTCATCGCCGCCGTCCTCCCGCTCGCCTCGGCCCAGGCCCAGCGCGAGAAGGAGGCCGAGCTCGTCTTCCGGGGCCTCCAGTACGCGGAGGGGATCCGCATCTTCCGTCGCCGATTCGGGCGGTATCCGAACTCGCTGGGCGAGCTCCTCGAGGTGAAGCCGCGGAGCGTCCGACAGCTCTGGAAAGACCCGATGACGAAGGACGGCGAGTGGGGGATCGTCTCGTTGGAAGGGACGCCCGTCGTTCCTCCCCCCACGGGGCAGACCGGGCGGCCGACGCCGACGCCCACTCCAAAGCCGACACCGAGTCCGTTCGAGACGCCCCCCGGCGCGGGTGGTGGGGATCGAACGGGACCGGTCATGGGTGTCTACTCGAAGTCGACCGAGCGGGGCTATCGGCTCTGGGAAGGGCGCGAGGCCTACAACGAGTGGAAGTTCACGGAGGCGAGCCTGACGAGCAGAGGGCAGACGTCAGGTGCGGGCCCGGGCCCCGGTCTCGGAGGCCTGCCGACGGGCGGCTCCGGCGGCAAGCCATGACCCCCGGTTCGCGCGGGTAAGATCCGCGCCGTGGAAACGCGGACCCTCGGCGACGGCCTGACCGTCTGGCTCGACCCGATGCGCGACGTGAGAAGCGTCGCGCTCGGCGTCTACGTGGCGGGCGGGTCGGCCGACGAGGAGCCCTCCGACCTCGGCTCGACCCATTTTCTCGAGCACCTCCTCTTCCGGCGCGCCCGGCGCCGCACGGGCGCCGACATCGCCCGGACGACCGACCGGCTCGGCGGCGACTGCGACGCCTACACGACGAAGGAGTGGATGGCCGTCCACGCGCGGACGCCGTCCGAGCGGCTCCCCGACGCGCTCTCGCTCCTCCTCGACCTGACCGAGGCCCCCGCCTTCACCGCCGACGATGTCGAGACGGAGCGGAAGGTGATCCTCGAGGAGATGGCCGAGGCGAGCGACGTCCCCGAGGACCGCCTCCACGAGGCGTTCGTCCGCTCCTACTGGCCCGACCACCCGCTCGGCGCCCCGATCCTCGGGACGGAGGAGACGGTCGGCGCCCTGAGCCGCCCCCGGCTCGTCCGCCGCTTCCGCGAGGTCTTCCGCCCCGAGCGGACGCTCTTCGTCGCCGTCGGCGCGTTCGAGCCGGAGGCGTTCCTGAAGCTCCTCTCGACCGAGCGGCGGAAGAGAAGGCACGCGGCCGCACCCCTCGGCCCCGCCCGCCCGGCCGGGCCTTCCCCGCGCGGGAACCGCTGCGCCTTCCATATTCCCCGGCCCGACCTGAACCAGACGCACCTCCTCGTCGGCACCCCGGCGCCGGCCTACGCGAACCGGCTCGTCCCGGCGGCGTGGCTCCTCTCCGTCGTCCTCGGCGGCGGCGTCTCCTCGCGCCTCTGGCGGCGGGTCCGCGAGCGGCACGGCCTCGCCTACCAGGTGGGGGCGGGCCTCTCGCTCCACCGGGACGGCGGGATGGCGCTCATCGAGGCCGCCACGGCGCCGAAGAAGCTCCCGAAGCTCGTCCGGGCGACGGGCGCGGTCCTCCGCGAGCTCCGGCAGACCGGCGTCACGCGCGCCGAGCTCCGCCGCGCGAAGGACCAGGTCCGCGCCGAGGTCGCGATGTCGCTCGAGTCGACCTCCTCGCGGCGCGAGTCGGCCGTGCGCGGCTGGTTCTACCGCGGACGCCCGTGGGAAGCCGACGAGACGATCGCCACGATGGAGGCCGTCACCTCCGCCGACGTCGACGATGCGATCGCCGCCCTCTTCGGCGAGCCCGACGCCTCCGGCTTCGGCGTGACCGGCCCCACCCTCGTCGGCGCCACCGTCGACGACCTCGCGGGCGAGCTCGCGGCGTGACCCCCGGCGCGAGCGTCACGGTCCGCTTCCGGCTCCGCGCGGAGTGCGCGGACCTCGGCCCGCCCCTCTACGCGAGCGACCTCGCCGCCGGGGCCGACCTGCGCGCGGCGCTCGAGGAGCCTCTGACGCTCGCTCCCGGCGCGCGCGCCGTCGTCCCGACCGGCCTGACGCTCGAGATCCCGCCCGGCTTCGAGGCGCAGGTGCGCGCCCGCTCCGGCCTCGCGCTGAAGAAGGGGCTCGCGCTCGCGAACGGCGTCGGGACGATCGACGCCGACTACCGCGGCGAGGTCGGCGTGATCGTCGTGAACCTCGGCGCCGAGCCCGTCGCGATCGAGCGCGGCGAGCGGATCGCGCAGCTCGTCGTCGCGCCGGTCGTCCGCGCCGTCTTCGAGCGAGCGCCCGAGCTGAACGGCACCGCCCGCGGCGCGGGGGGCTTCGGCTCGACGGGGACGGCGTGATCGAGATCGCCTTCCTCGGCTCCGGCTCGACGGGCAACTGCGCCGTCGTCCGCTCCGGGAGGACGATGCTCCTTCTCGACGCGGGCCTCTCGCCACGGCAGATCTCGGTCCGTCTCGGCAAGCTCGGCGCTTCGCTCGACGACGTCTCGGCCCTCCTCCTGACGCACGAGCACTCCGACCACGTCTCCGCGGCCGCCGCCCTCGCGACGAAGCGGGGGCTCCCCGTCTACGGCACCGCCGGCACGATCGCGAAGGCGGGCCTCCCGGGCCCCCTCTTCGCCGACCTCCGCGTCGTCCGCGACGGCGACGAGCTCGCGTTCGGAAACGGCGACCTCACCGTCCGCGTCACGGCCACGCCCCACGACGGCGTCGACCCGTGCTGCTACGTCTTCGCCAGCGGCTCCGGGCGCCGCGCCGGCGTCGCGACCGACCTCGGCCACCTCTCGCGGAACGTCCTCGCGGCCCTCGCCGGATGTGAGGTGATCGGCCTCGAGGCGAACCACGACGTCGACGTCCTGCGCGAGGGGGCCTACCCGGCCTTCCTGAAGAAGAGGATCCTCTCCGACGTGGGCCACCTCTCGAACGAAGCGGCCGCCGACGGGCTCGAGCGCCTCGTCGGGGAGCGGACGCGGACGCTCGTCGGCCTCCACCTCTCGCAGAACAACAACACGCCGACCCTCGCGGAGCGCGCGCTCCGCCGGGGTCTCGAGCGGCTCGGGGCGCAGGTCGCCCTCGAGCTCGCGGGGCCGTCCTCCCCGACCGGGTGGTTCCGGGCGTGAGGCGCGGACCGGCCCCGCGCGGCGCGCACGACGATCGGGGAGGGCCGCGACCGGCCGCCCGCCCCAGGAGGAACGCATGAAGGTCCAGGTCACGGTCGTCCCGAAGTCCGGCGTCCTCGATCCGCAGGGGAAGGCGATCGCCGGCGCGCTCACGCGACTCGGCTTTCCGGGAGTCGGGGACGTGCGGGCGGGAAAGGTCTTCCGGGTCGAGGTCGAGGCGGAGGACGCCGCCGAGGCGAAGGCGCTCGCCGGGCAGATGGCCGTCAAGCTCCTCTGCAACCCGGTCATCGAGGAGTTCGAGGCCGAGGTGCTCGGTTGAGTTCCGGCGCGAGGCCGCGCGTCTCGGTCGTCCTCTTCCCCGGCTCGAACTGTGACCACGACGCCGTCCACGCCGTCGAGACGGTGATCGGCGCCGACGCGCGCCTCGTCTGGCACGACGGCACCGACCTCGGCCGCCCCGACCTCGTCGTCCTCCCCGGCGGCTTCTCCTACGGCGACTACCTCCGCTGCGGCGCCCTCGCCCGCTTCTCGCCCGTGATGGACTCGGTCCGCGACTTCGCGGCGAACGGCGGGCCGGTCCTCGGCATCTGCAACGGCTTCCAGGTCCTCTGCGAGGCGGGGCTCCTTCCGGGCGCGCTCCTCGCGAACTCCGGCCAGCGCTTCCTCTGCCAGGACGTCCACGTGAGGGTCGAGACGATCCGGACCCCCTTCACCTCCGAGCTGACGAAGGGAGACGTCCTTCGCCTGCCGATCGCGCACGGCGACGGGAACTGGCGCGCCGAGGAGGCGACGTGGGACGACGTCGTCACGCACGACCAGGTCGTCTTCCGATACTGCGATCCGGCCGGCGAGCGGGTCCCCTCCGCGAACCCGAACGGCTCGCACGACGACGTCGCCGGCGTCTGCAACCGGGCGCGGAACGTCGTCGGCCTGATGCCGCACCCCGAGCGCGCTTCCGAGGAGGTCCTCGGCAACGCCGACGGGGCGAGGCTCTTCCGCTCGTTCGCGGCGGGCCTGCTGTCGCGGCGTACGGCCTGATCCGCGACGCCTCGGTTTCGCCCTCCACCGGCGGGAGACCGGCTGCGACACGGTAAATCGTTCAGGACGAACCGGATAGTCGTCGGCTCGACGGATCGGGACCGGGCTGTGGCGGGGCCGGGGACGAGGCGACCGGCGCGAATATCCGTCGTCCTCACCCTGAAACCCTGTCGCAGGTTCTGGCGTACCCCCTCCGTCTCGTACTCGGGATCGGGCGCGCAGGCCTCGGGGACCGGTTCCGCCGGTCCGGCTCCGGCCGTTGGCGCAGCCCCCCGGGCGGCGGGCCTGGAGGGACTCTCTCATGAAGAGACGGATGTCGCTGATGCTCTCCCTCGTGGCCGCGTTCGTAGCGGCCGTCGCGGCCCTGAAGTACGGTCAGCTGCGGGCCGCCGGCGCGCAGGGCGCCTCGTTCCGGCCTCCTCCGGACGCGGTCACGACGACCGTCGCCCGGGAGGACCGCTGGCCTTCCAGCCTGGCGGCCATCGGGACCGTCGTCGCCGTCCACGGCGTCTCCGTGAGCGCGGACCTTCCCGGCGTCGTCGACAGGATCTCGTTCGAGTCCGGACGCCCCGTCGCGCAGGGGGCCGTCCTCGCGGAGCTCGACACGCGGCAGGAGCGGGCGCAGCTCGCGGCTGCCGAGGCCCAGCTCGAGCTCGCCCGGCTGAACCTCGAAAGGGCCCGCGGGCTCCGCGACGGCGGCGTCCTGTCACAGGCGGATTACGACCGCGCGCTCGCGGAGCACACGGAGGGAACAGCTCGCGTCGGAGAGATCCGGGCGACGATCGCGCGGAAGACGATCCGGGCGCCCTTCTCCGGGATCCTCGGCATCCGCCGGGCGAACCTCGGCCAGTACCTCGCGGCGGGGGAGAAGATCGTCTCGCTCGAATCGATCGACCCGATCCACGTGAACTTCTCGGTCCCGCAGCAGGATGTCAGCCGCCTCCGGAAGGGCGCGGCCGTCCAGGTGAGGTCGCAGGACGCGTCGGGGTCGGAAGCCCGGTTCGTCGCGAGGATCACGGCGATCGACTCGGTCGTCGACGTGGCGACGCGGAACGTGGAGATCCAGGCGACGCTCCCGAACCCCGACGGCACGCTCCGTCCCGGGATGTTCGTGGAGGTCGAGGCGGACCTCGGCACGTCGACCCCGGTGATCGCCCTTCCGGGCTCGGCCATCAGCTTCGCGCCCTACGGCGACTCGGTCTTCGTCGTCGCCCGGCTGAAGGGCCCGGACGGCGCGGCCTACCGTGGCGTGCAGCAGCAGTTCGTGAAGCTCGGACCGTCCCGCGGCGACCAGGTGGCCGTCCTGTCCGGCCTCGAGCCGGGCCAGGAGGTCGTCACCTCGGGCGTCTTCAAGCTCCGCCCCGGCGCGGCCGTCGAGGTCGACAACCGGATCCGGCCCGGGAACGACCCGGCCCCGAAGCCGCAGGACTCGTGATGAAGCTGACAGACCTCTTCGTCAAGCGCCCCGTCCTCGCGGTCGTCGTCAGCCTCGTCATCACGATCGCCGGCCTCCAGTCGATCCGGTCGCTCTCCGTGAGGCAGTACCCGCGGAGCGACATCGCCGTCGTGAAGGTGACGACGGCCTACGTCGGCGCGAACGCCGACCTCGTCCGCGGCTTCATCACGACGCCCCTCGAGCGCGTCATCGCGAGCGCCGACGGCATCGACTACCTCGAGTCGTCGAGCGCGCAGGGCGTCAGCACGATCACCGTCCACCTGAGGCTGAACTACGACACGAACGCCGCGCTGACCCAGGTGCAGGCGAAGGTCGCGCAGGTGCGGAACGACCTCCCGCCCGAGGCCCAGGCCCCCGTCATCGAGCTGGAGACCGCGGACTCGCAGTTCGCGGCGATGTACATCGGCTTCTCCTCGGCCGACCTCGACCAGAACCAGATCACCGACTACCTGACGCGCGTCGTCCAGCCGAGGCTCTCGGCGATCGCGGGCGTCCAGCGCGCCGACATCCTCGGGAGCCGCAACTTCGCGATGCGCATCTGGCTGAAGCCCGAGCGGATGGCGGCGCTCGGCCTTTCCGCCTCCCAGGTGCGCGAAGCGCTCGCGAACAACAACTACCTCTCGGCCCTCGGTCGCACGAAGGGCACGATGGTCTCCGTCAACCTCGTCGCGAACACGAACCTCCAGACCGCCGAGGAGTTCCGCCAGCTCGTCGTGAAGCGGGAGAAGGGCTCCATCGTGCGGCTCGGCGAGATCGCCGACGTCACGCTCGGCGCCGAGGACTACGAGTCGGACGTCCACTTCAACGGCCAGGACGCCACGTTCATGGGCATCTGGGTCCTCCCGACGGCGAACGCGCTCGAGGTCACCGCAGGGGTGCGCGAGGCGATCCCCGAGATCCGGGCGCAGCTCCCGGCGGGCATGAAGGTCGGGGTCCCCTACGACTCGACGGCCTACATCCAGGACGCCATCGACGAGGTGCTGAAGACCCTCACCGAGACGCTCCTGATCGTGATCGTCGTGATCTTCCTCTTCCTGGGCTCCGTCCGGTCCGTCCTCATCCCCGTCGTCGCGATCCCCGTCTCGCTCGTCGGCGCCGTCTTCCTCATGGCGATCGCCGGCTTCACGATCAACCTCCTGACGCTCCTCGCGATCGTCCTCTCCGTCGGCCTCGTCGTGGACGACGCCATCGTCATGGTCGAGAACGTCGAGCGGCACCTGCAGCTCGGGAAGAAGCCGCTCGAGGCGGCCCTCGTGGCCGCGCGCGAGCTCGTCGGCCCGATCGTCGCCATGACGATCACGCTCGCGGCCGTCTACGCGCCCGTCGGCCTCCAGGGAGGGCTCACCGGAGCGCTCTTCCGCGAGTTCGCGTTCACGCTCGCGGGCGCGGTGATCGTCTCGGGCGTCGTCGCGCTCACGCTCTCGCCGATGATGGGCGCGAAGCTCCTCCGCGCGGGAGACTCCGAGCGCGGCTTCGCCGGATGGGTGAACCGGCGCTTCGAGTTCGTGAGGAGGACCTACGAGCGGCAGCTCGGCGCCACGCTGAACTACCGGCCCGTCGTCCTCACGCTCTGGGTCCTCGTCTCGCTCCTCGTCGTCCCGTTCTACCTCTTCTCGCAGCGGGAGCTCGCGCCGCACGAGGACCAGGGCGTCGTCTTCGGGATCATCCAGGCCGCGCCGAACGCGACGCTCGACCAGACGAAGCTCTTCGCCGCGCAGGTCCACGACGTCTATCGCTCGTTCCCCGAGGCCGACAGCATCTTCCAGATCACGTCCCCGAGCGGCGGCTTCGGCGGGATGGTCACGAAGCCCTGGAGCGAGCGCGAGCGGTCGACCGCCGAGCTCCACGTCGAGGCTTCGCAGAAGCTCTCGAAGATCCCGGGGGTGCGCATCATCTCGCTGACCCCTCCGGCGCTTCCGGGAGGCGGCGACTTCCCGGTGGACCTCGTCATCGCCTCGACCGCCGAGCCGGAGCGGCTGACGGAGTTCGCGGGCCAGCTCGTCGGCAAGGCCTTCGGGAGCGGCCTCTTCATGTTCGCGGACGCGGACCTGAAGTTCGACCAGCCGCAGGTCGAGGTCGTCTTCGACCGCGACAAGGTGCGGGCGCAGGGCGTCAACCTGGCCGACGCCGGCCGGGACCTCTCGACGATGCTCGGGGGGAACTACGTGAACCGCTTCTCCATCCAGGGCCGGAGCTACAAGGTCATCCCGCAGGTCAAGCGCGCGGAGCGGCTCACCCCCGACCAGCTCGAGCAGATCCACGTCACGGGGGCCGACGGGCGCCTCGTGCCCCTTTCGACGTTCGCAACCCTGAAGACGACGACCGAGCCGAGGGAGCTGAAGCGCTTCCAGCAGCTCAACGCGGTCCGCATCCAGGGCGTCACCGCGCCGGGCGTCTCGCTCGACAAGGCCCTCGCGTTCCTCGAGGCGGAGGCCGCGAAGATCCTGCCGAAGGGCTTCACGCTCGACTACGCCGGCGAGTCGCGCCAGCTGCGCGTCGAGGGGAGCAAGTTCCTCGGGACGCTCCTCCTGTCGGCGATCCTCATCTACCTCGTCCTGGCGGCGCAGTTCGAGAGCTTCCGGGACCCCTTCATCATCCTCGCGGGCTCGGTCCCGCTCGCGCTCGCGGGGGCGCTCCTCTTCTCGTTCCTCAACTTCACCTCGCTGAACGTCTACAGCCAGGTCGGCCTCATCACCCTCGTCGGTCTCGTCGCCAAGAACGGCATCCTCATCGTGGAGTTCGCGAACAAGCTCCAGGAGACGGGGACCGACAAGGTGAAGGCCGTCGTCGAGGCCGCGAGCACGCGGCTCCGCCCCGTCCTGATGACGACGGCGGCGACGATCATGGGCCACCTCCCCCTCGTCTTCGCGAGCGGACCCGGCGCGGGCGCCCGAAACTCGATCGGCATCGTCCTCGTCACCGGCATGTTCATCGGCACGGCCTTCACCCTCCTCGTCGTTCCGTCCATCTACGTCCTCGTCGCGCGGACGCGCGGGGCGGAGGAGACGGAGAACGAGGTCGCGGGCTCCGAACCGGAGGGACCGGGTCTCGTGCCGGCTTCGTGAGGCGCCTCGCGGGGGCGGAAACGCCCCCGCGAGCCTCTCCGCGAGGCGTGTCAAGGTTCGGCGGAGGGCGCCCCGGGAGCTCGCTTGAACGTCCCCGGGCCCGGGTGCCCTCTCCAGCGGCCCTCAGCCCTTCACGTACCGCGCCACGAGTCGCGACGTCATCACGCCCGCCACCGCGACCGGCGCGCCGAGGAGGACGACCGAGACCGGCAGGAACGTGTCGGGCGCGAGGAGCCCGGGGCGCGCGAGGAAGAGCGCGGCGAGCGCCGAGACGAGGCTGGCGGCGATCAGGCGGCGGCCGAAGAGCGCGTTCGCCTCGTACCAGAGCGCAGGGTCGGAGAGCGTCGCGCGCGTCCGGTAACCGTAGACGACGTTCGGGCCGATCTTCCGGAGCACGAGCGGAATCGAGATGAGGATGGAGACGGCGTCGACGACGAGGATCGTGACGAGCCCCTTCTCGTAGATCGTCATGGCGACCGTGGACCTCCCGGCCGGCTGTCGAGTATAGGGAGCGGCGGCCCGCCGGGGCGCCGCGCGGGACGACGACCTACGCGAGGAAGCTGCGCTGCAGGAGACGAATCACGGCTTCGACGACCGCGAGGTGGGCGGCCGCAGTCAGAACGCCTGCGTGACCCGACACGAGGGAGGCGTGTGCCGTGAAGACCTTGCCCGGTCGGGCGTAGCCCGTGCCGTGAAGGCCCCCCGAGGCGAAGGCGGACTGGGGAAGTTCGATTGCTTCGGGGTCCGACCAGGCATTGCTCGTGACCTGACAGAGGAGCCAGTCGGAATTTCCGGCACTGGCCAGGACGACGGCGGGCCGGAACTTCGAGGAAGAGAGGCCGGAGAAGGGGAAGCGGACGACGACTACGACGCCGGGTGCAGGTGCTGCCACGCCTCGTCCTCTTCCGGCCGATCCCAGTCGGCGCGAAGGGCCGCCTCGCTCAGGAGCGCCGTCTCGATCGACCCGTCGTCGAGAGCGACCGAAACGAGGACCCGGGAGCCGGCCGGGAGCTCGAGAGGCTCGAGCGTCCGAAGGTTCCCGTCAGCGTCGACCTCGGCGTGGAGGAGCCGGTGCATGGCGCGAGTCTACCGGACGGAGCCTCGCGCCATGCAACCGGGGCCTGCGTATCGGCTACCCGTTCGCCGGGACCTTCTTCTCCTCGGGCTTCGGCGGGACGGCCTTCTTCGGCGCGGGCTTCGCGTCGTCCTTCGCCGGCGCCTTCGCGTCGTCCTTCGCCTCGTCCTTCTCCTTCCCGAAGACGTCGTTGAAGGCGAGCGCCTTCGGGTCGTACGGCGACGGCGCGCCGCCGAGGTAGCGGTGGAACCAGTCGAGGTGGGCCGAGTAGTAGAGGACCATGTCGTACCAGC
>JAGOBQ010000072.1 GCA_017999215.1 Thermoanaerobaculia bacterium | reverse complement strand
GCTGACGACGACGAGCTTCATTCCCCTGTCGCGGAGGGCCTCGAGCACCTCGAGCACCTCCGGGTAGAGGACCCAGCTCTCCTGGCGGGCGAAGTGGACGATCAGGTCGTCGAGGAGGCCCTCGGGGAGACGGCCCCCGCCGAGGCGCCCCCAGACGTCCTGCACGAAATCCTGCCAGAACGCTCGTTCTCCTCCGCCGCCTCCCCAGCGCTCTTCCCCGCGAGCCTGGCGGGCGGCCACGAGCCCCCAGGTCGCCTTCAGCGCCTCGTGGACGGCGCCGTCGGCCGCCGGCAGTCCCCACCTCCGGAAGGCGTCCCCGTAGACCGACTCGACCGGCGGATCGGCCGCGAGGAGCGTGTTGCCGGCGTCGAGGAAGACCGCCTTCGTCCGCTTCAGGGCATCACCTGCCCGCCGTCGATGACGAGCGACTGGCCCGTCACGTTCCGGGCTTCGTCCGAGGCGAGCCAGACGACCAGGCCCGCGACCTCGTCCGGGACGAGGACCTCGCCGAGAGGGGCCATCTTCCCGGCCGCCGCGAAGGCCGCCTCCTCGTCGAGGCCCACCTCGCGGCCGAAACCCCGGATCCGCGACCGGCCCATCTCGGTGTCGACCCAGCCGGGGCAGATCGCGTTGACGGTCACCTTCCGCGGCGCGAGCTCCAGGGCGAGGGAGCGCGTGAGGCCGATGACGGCGTGCTTCGCGGCACAGTAGCCCGCCTGCCCGGGCGCGCCGAAGCGCCCCAGGACCGACGACAGGTTCACGATCCGCCCCCCTTCCGCGAGGAACGGAAGCGCGGCCCGCAGGACGCGCCACGTGCCGGCTACGTTCACGTCCCACGACCGCTCGAAAGCCCGGTCGGAGCGCTCGTCCCCGGCGAGCGGCGTCGGCGAGGTGTAGCCGGCGTTGTTGACGACGACGTCGAGGCGCCGCTCCGGCCGCGCCGCCCGCTCGACCCCCGTGGCGACCGAGGCCGCGTCCGTCACGTCGAGGAGGACCGGCACCGCCGCACCCCCGGCCGCCGCGATCTCGGCGACGAGCGCAGCGCCGTCCGCCTCGGAGCGGACGCCGCAGGCGACCGTCGCCCCTTCCGCCGCGAGGCGGAGGGCAATCGCCCGGCCGATCCCGCGGGACGCCCCCGTCACGAGAGCCTTCTTCCCCGTCAGCCGTCCCCGTGTCTCGGGCATGGAACCTCCTGATTCGGCGGGCATTCTAGTTCCCCGGCGACGGTAAGATCCGGACCGATGAAGGTCCGGATCCTCTTCTTCGCGTCCCTCCGGGACGAGCTCGGCGAGTCGCGGATCGTCGAGGTCGCCGAGGCCCTTCCGGGCGAGACGACCGTCGCCTCGCTCCGGGAAGCCGTCGCGACCCTCTCGCCCGCCGCCAGCCGGCTCGGGCGCCGGCTCCTCGTCGCCGTGAACGAACGCTACGCCACCGACGCCGACCCGGTCCGTCCGGGCGATTCCGTCGCCTTTCTCCCCCCGCTGGCCGGAGGCTGAGCTTGGCCTACCTCTCGCGCGAGCCCCTCGAGCCGGGCGCTCTCCTCGAGACCGTCCGCCGCGACGGCGACGGCGGCCTCGCCCTCTTCATCGGCGTCGTGCGGGACCACAACGACGGTCGCCGGGTCACCGAGATGGAGTACGAAGCCTACGGGCCGATGGCCGAGGCGGAGATGGGGCGCATCGAGGCCGACCTGTCCCTCCGCTTCCCCGGCGTCCGGGTCCTCCTCCGGCACCGCGTCGGGCGGCTCCGGGTCGGGGAGGTGGCGGTCGTCGTCGTCGCCTCCGCCCCCCACAGGGACGAGGTCTTCGCGGCCTGCCGCGCCGGGATCGAGGAGATCAAGGCCCGCGTTCCCGTCTGGAAGCGGGAGTGGGGACCGGACGGAAGCGTCTGGGTGGACCCGGGAGCGCCTTCCCGATAATCGGAAAGTTGTTGAAAAGTCAACCACTTTCTGGTAAACGGGCGTTTCAGGGGAACGCTCCCCGGATTTCGTCCGTGTCACCGGCGGCGGACCTCCTTCCCGGCCGCCGGGAAACCAATCGGGAGGTTGAGATGTTCGTTGCCCTCCGGCGGGTACACGTCGCCGCCAGCGACTTTCCGCGGTCTCGCCGTTTCTACGGGGAAACGCTCGGCCTTCCCGAGGTGGGGGGCTTCGAGAGCGACTGGGTCGAGTTCGGGCTCGGACCGATCCTCGTCAAGGTCACGCCGCTCCGCGCCGGCGAGGTCTCGGCCCGCAACCAGGTCGCCCTCATGCTCTCGACGGCGGACATCGAGGCCTGCCTGACGACCCTCAAGGAGCGCGGAGTCACCGTGACGCGAGGCCCCCTCGAGGAGTTCACCGGGCGCTCGGCGGAGATCCTCGACCCCGACGGCTACCGGATCGTCGTCTTCCAGCCTTCCGACCTACACCCCGACGAGGAGTGGGTCCCGATGTCGGAGGTGGACGAGAAGGTGAAGGAGAAGCTCGCCGCCTGGAGGGCCAAGGAGAAGGCGAAGGTCGCCACGGCGCCGAAGAAGGCCGTCCCGCCCGCCGCGAAGTCGGCCCCGAAGAAGCCCGCCCCGAAGAAGTCGGCTCCGAAGAAGGCCGCGCCGAAGAAGCCCGCTCCCCACAAGCCGGCTCCGAAGAAGCCCGCCCCGAAGAAGGCCGCCCGGCCCGCTCCGAAGAAGGCGGCCCCGAAGAAGGCCGCGCCCCGGAAGCCCGCTCCGAAGAAGGCGAAGAAGAAGTAGCCCTCGCGCCCCGGCGACCGGCCCCGAGCGCCCCGCTCCCCGCGGGGCGCTGGTATTCTGGCTGGTCATGAGCACCGCACTCATCGACTACTGCAAGTCCGAGATCGAGGCCCTGAAAGAGGCCCGCACCTTCAAGAAGGAGCGCGTCCTCGAGGGGCCCACCGGGGCCCGCGTCCGCGTCGACGGCCGCGAGGTCCTGATGCTCACCTCCAACAACTACCTCGGCTTCGCGAACCACCCGCGGATCGTCGAGGCGGCCCGCAAGGCGCTCGAGCGCTGGGGCAACGGCCTCGGCTCCGTCCGCTTCATCTGCGGCACGCAGGAGCTCCACAAGGAGCTCGAGCGGACGATCTCCTCGTTCTTCGGCACCGAGGACACGATCCTCTACATGTCGTGCTGGAACGCGAACGAGGGGCTCTTCCAGCCGCTCCTCGGGGAGGAGGACGCCATCCTGACGGACGGCCTCAACCACGCCTCCATCATCGACGGCATCCGCCTCTGCAAGGCGAAGCGCTACGTCCTCCCGCACGGCGACCTGGCCGCGTCGGAGAAGGCGCTCGCCGAGTCGCAGGCCCAGCGCCGCCGCCTCTACATGACCGACGGCGTCTTCTCGATGGAGGGCGAGGTCGGGCCGATCCCCGAGCTCGTCGAGCTCTGCGCGAAGCACGACACCCTCCTCGTCGTCGACGACTCGCACGCCACCGGCGTCATCGGCGCCACGGGCCGCGGCTCGGCGGAGGAGACCGGCGTTCACGGGAAGGTCGCCGTCTACACATCGACGCTCGGCAAGGCGATGGGCTCGGCCGCCGGCGGCTTCACGACCGGACCGGCGCCCCTCGTCGAGCTCCTCCGGCAGCGGTCGCGGACGACCCTCTTCTCGAACGCCCTCCCGCCCGCCGTCACCGCCTCCTCGCTCGAGGCGTTCCGGATGCTCCTCGAAGACCCGTCTCCCGTGAAGCGCCTCCGAGCGAACGCCGCGCACTTCCGAACGAAGATGACCGAGGCGGGCTTCACCATCCCGAACGGGATCCACCCGATCGTCCCCGTCATCGTCGGCGACACCGCCAAGGCCCTCGCGATGTCGGCCGCCCTCTTCGACAAGGGCGTCTACGTCTCCGGCTTCGGCTTCCCCGTCGTCCCGCAGGGGCACGCCCGCCTCCGGTGCCAGATCTCGGCCACCCACTCGACCGCCGATCTCGACGAAGCCGTCGCCGCCTTCGTCGCCGTCGGCCGGGAGTTCGGCGTCATCTGACGACATTCGCGGGGGGACCACGTCCGTCAGAACCGGCGGCCGGTCCCCCCGCACCCCCTGTTGGCGCCCCCTTTGGTGCCAGGCGTGAAATCGTGTATTGTTTTCAACAATACACGATTTCACGCCTGGCACCAATCCCCGGGCACCAATCCCCGGGGCACCAGTTCCCGGGGATCAGCCGGCGAGGCCGGGAATCGTCGCGAACGGCTCTTCGCCGGGGGCGCGGCGGGCGGCGTAGGGCTTCCGTGCGAGGAGCCAGGCGGCGGCGAGCGCCGCGGCGGCGACGAGGATCCCCGCCTCCCCGACCCACATCGACGTCCCCTTCGTCGTCGTGTCGAACGTCCCCTGGATCACCGCGTTCCAGACCGCGTGGAGGACGACCGCCGGCCAGACGCTCCCGGTCGTCAGGCGCATCCAGCCCATCACGAACCCGATCCCGACGACCGTGAGGACGAAGACGACCGCCGAGAGCGCCCGGCTCGGCCCCGCCGCGTACTGCCCGCTCACGACGAGCGGAAGGTGCCCGACGGCCCAGACGACACCGCTCAGGAGGACCGGCCGCGGCACCTCGGCCTCGACGAGCCGCGTCAGGAGGTAGCCGCGCCAGCCGATCTCCTCCCCGACCGCCGAGAGGAAGGAGAGGAGGGAGACGAGCGTCATCGAGAGGGCGAAGAGGATCCCGAACCGGGCCGCCGGCGGGAACGACGAAAGGCCCACCTCCGCGAGCGCCGGGATCTCGAACGGGGCGAGGCCCGTCGCCCAGGCCGCCCCGTACGCGACGAAGCCGACGATCGGCGGAAGGAGCCACGCGAGGCCGGTCGCCTTCCACCCCGCGGCGCCGCCGATCCGGAACGAGACGTCGCGGAAGCCCTCCCGGAAGACGAGCCGGGCGACGATCGAGGCGATCCCCGGCGTCCACATCAGGCCGTAGACGAGCCACGGGCTCTCCCCGATCGGCTTCCCCGACCGGAGGATCAGCCCCTGGAAGACGCCGCTCCCGAGCGCGGCGAGCGCGAAGAAGACGAGGAGCCCCTTCCGAGCCTGATCGGCGCGGGACGGATCGGGCGGCACGGGGACGGACGTCTCGGGCGAATCCACTTCCGGGTTCTCGCTCACCCGGCGAGTCTCCCACGACGCGGGACGCCCGGACATCGACCTCACGCGAGGACGGACCGTCCGGCACGTCGCGTGCTAGAACCTTCCGGACAGGAGACGCCGATGCGAAGGACCTTCGTCCCGCTTCCGGGGCGCTCCGCCGGGCGCCGCGGCATTCTCCTCCTCGCGCTCCTCCTCTCGACCTCCGCCGCGCACGCCCGTCCACAGGCCGCGGAGAAAGCCCCACCTCGCATCCGCGCCTCGGTCGACGTGACGGTCCTCGACCTCGACTTCGTCGCGACGAAGGACGGCCGCCCCGTCCACGACCTCCGGCGGGACGAGCTCGTCGTGAAGGTCGGAGGGCGCGTCCTCCCGGTCGACCTCTTCGCCCGCGTGGAGGCGTCACGGATCGCCCCTCCGTCCGCCGAAGCCGGGGAGGCTCTGCCGCCGGGACGGGCGTCCGAGGCGGGCACGGTCGTCCCGCGCCAGCTCCTCGTCTACTTCGACGACGCCCGGCTCCAGCCGTGGCAGCGCCGGCCGGTCATCGACGGCCTCGAGGACCTCTTCGCGCGCCTCGGTCCCGCCGACGAGGCCTCGATCGTCTCCTACAACGGCGGGACGCTCGTGCTCGCCCCGTTCACGAACGACCGCGCCCGGCTCGCGGACGGCCTCGCCCGTCTCCGCGAGCTCGTCCCGCGCGGCCTCCACCGGGCGAGCCTCTTCCGGACCGCAGCCGCGGCGATGGAGACGGAGGACCGGATCCAGAGGAGCTCCTCCGGAAGGAACCGGCCGGCGAACCTGAAGGACTCCGTCCTTCGCACCTGGGTCGAGGAGGAGCGGACGCGGACGCGCGCCGGCCTCGCGGAGCTCCGGCGCACCGTCTCGGCCCTCGCCGCCCGCCCCGGGAAGCGACGGATGGTCCTCGTGACGACGGGCTGGGAGAGGATGCCCGGTCAGACCCTCGCCCAGCTCGGCTTCGGCCGCGACACCTGGCGCCAGTTCGATACGTCGACCTGGAAGGAGACAGAGGCGATCCTGCGCGCCGCGAACCGCTCCGGCGTGACCATCGACGTCGTCGACGCCAAGGGGTTCGAGAGCGAGCTCGACATCGAGCTCGCCGAAATGCGGGAAGTGGGCAAGTGGATCGCCCGCCTCAACACCCGGGACGGAATGGCGACCATCGCCGAGACGACCGGCGGGGCGTTCGTGGAGAACGTGAGCTTCTACGAGCGGGCTCTCGACGAGATCTGGCGGGAGTCGAGCGACTACTACTCCGTCGGCGTCACCCTGCCCGAGGCGCTCCCGGCCGGAAAGGCGCTGAAGGTCCACCTCTCCTGCTCCCGGCCCGGCGTCACGCTGAAGACCCGGTCGAGCGTCGGCGCCCGGAGCGCCGCGGAAACGGCCCGGGACCTGGCCGAGTCCGCCCTCCTCGCCCCGCCGCCCCCCTCGGCGTTCACGGTCCGCCTCGAGCTCGGCGCTCCCCGCCCCGACGGCCTCCTCTCCCGGCGGCGGGTCACCCCCTGGCGCCTCATCGTCCCGGGCGGCGACCTGACGTTCTCCTCCGCCGGCGACCCCAGGACCGCCGTCGTCGAGGTGACGCTCGCCGCGATCGACGAGGCCGGCGGACGCTCCGAGCTCGCGCCCGAGAGGTTCGACGTCTCCGTCCCGGCCGCACGGCTCGCCGAGACGGCCGGCCGCGACCTGCCCCTCTCCGGCCTCCTCCGCACCCGTACCGGGCGCCACCGCATCGTCGCCACCGTCCGTGACGTCGCCTCCGGCCGCACCGCCGTCGCCACCGCCCCGCTCGTCGACGACTAGCCCCAGGGCCGGCCCCCCAGGCTCGGTGCCAGGCGTGAAATCGTGTATTAATCGAAAGCGTCCCGCCCTCCTCCACGAGGACGATCCGCTTCACGGGCCAGGACGACCTCTCCGCGCGGCCGCTCACGAGGACGATTCCACTCCCCGCTGTCGTGAGCGCCCATCGACACGAAGGCCGCGGCTTGCGCCGCGGCCTTCGACCGGAACGTGGGCGAGACCGGGGCTACATGACTGCCGTCGGCGGAGCCGGTTCGTCGGCCGCGCCCGCCTTGCCGAGCGGGACGTAGATCAGGTACGCCGCGAGGAGGGCGACGACCGGGATCGCGAGCCAGGGAGCGATCCCCGCGAACGCCTCGATCTGCGGGAACTTGTTGTCGGAGCGGAACGCCACGACGCCGGCCACGAGGAGGCCGACGAGCGCCTCGCCCGCGATCAGGCCGGACGCCGCGAGGACGCCCGCGTTCTCGACGCGCGCCTTCTGCGCCACGTTGAAGTCGCGCTTGCCTGCGAGCTTGTCGACGAAGCCGCGGATCAGGCCGCCGATGAAGATCGCGAACGTCGTCTCGAGCGGCAGGTACATGCCGACCGAGAAGAGCATCGGGCTCTTGACGCGGACGAGGATCAGCGTGATCCCCATCGCGATGCCGACGAGGACGAGCGGCCAGGCCATCTCGCCGCCGACGATCCCCTGCGAGAGGGCCGCCATGAGGCCGGCCTGCGGGGCCGGGAGGTTCTTGCCGCCGAAGCCGCCGACGCCCGGGTTCGACGCCAGGTCCGACGTGTGGAGGAGGTAGAGCGGGAAGAACATGACGGCGCCGGCGACGACGACGCCGATGACGTCGCCGACCTGCATCTTCCACGGGGTACCGCCGAGGATGTGCCCGACCTTCAGGTCCTGGAGCATCTCGCCCGCGACGGCGGAGGAGACGCAGACCACCGCGGCGACCGCGAGGACGGCCGCGACCCCTTCGACGCCCTTGACGCCGATGACGACCATCGTCAGCGCGGCGACGATCGTCGTCGCGAGCGTGAGGCCCGAGATCGGGTTGTTCGACGAGCCGATGAGCCCGACGAGGTTCCCCGAGACGGCCGCGAAGAAGAAGCCGGTGATGATCATGACGACGGCCGCCAGGAGCGCGCCGCCGACCACGCCGGTGAAGTAGTAGTAGAGGGCGACCATCAGGACGAAGACGGCCGCGATGCCGAGGAGGACGACCTTGAAGGAGAGGTCCTTCTCGGTCCGTTCGGTCGCCTCGGCCGCCGCCGCCGACTTCTTCACGTCGGCCACGCCGCGCTTGATGCCCGAGATGAGGTTCTTCCGCATCTTCCAGAGCGTGAAGCAGGCGCCGACGAGCATGCCGCCGACCGCGATCGGCCGGACGATGTAGCGGTAGAGGTGGCCCGCGAGGCCGGCCCAGTCCTGCGCGCCGGTGGCCGCGTCGGTGTACTTGTCGATGAGGTTCGGACCGAGGAAGAAGACGAGGAGCGGGACGAAGAGGCCCCACGCGAGGAGGCCGCCCGCGAAGTTCAGGGCGCCGAGCTCGGGCCCGATGATGTAGCCGACGCCCATGTAGGCGGGCGTGGCGGCCGGGGCCGAGATCGTCGTCACGCCGCCGGCGGAGATCGTGTTCGCGTCCTTGTTCAGGCCGAGCCTGACGAAGCTCTCCTTGAACTTCCCGACCGCGACGTGGAAGTCGTTCGAGGCGCGGAAGACGCCCAGGTCGCCGAGGAGCTTGATGACCGCGCCGACGCCCATCGCCTTGAAGAGCTGGATCGCCGCGTCGGCCCCGCGCTGCCCGGCCTTGTGGATCTCGCTCGCCGCGACCGACTCGGGGAACGGCAGCCCCTTGTCCTCGACCATGACGCGCCGGAGGATCGTCACGAAGAGGATCCCGAGGAGGCCTCCGAGGATCATCAGGGCCGTCGCGATCCCGTACTCTTTCGCGTTGAATCCTTCGAACTTCCACATCCCGAGGATGACGAAGGCCGGGATGGTGAAGATCGCGCCCGCCGCGACCGACTCGCCGATCGAACCGACGGTTCGGGCGAAGTTCTCCTCCAGGAGGGAGCCCTTCATGATCCGGAGGACGGCCATGCCGATGACGGCGGCCGGGTACGTCGCGGCGATCGTCATCCCGGCCTTCAGGCCGAGGTAGGCGTTCGCGGCGCCGAGGACGACGGCCATCAGGAGGCCGAGGACGAGCGCCCGTCCGGTGAACTCCGTCATCGTGGAGCTCGCCGGGACGAACGGCTGGAACGGTTTCTCACTCATCGGGGACGATCCTCCCTCGCGATCTGATCTCGATGGATACGGCTGTGAGGCCGGAGGCGCATCAAACGCGGATTCTACATGCGGGCGCGGCGTCGACCGGGTCCGGAGAACCGCCCTCTCGCTCGAGCGGGACGCGGGGGACTCCGCCGCGCCGCAGCGGGAGGACGCCCCCGAATCCGGCTACGCCGCCGGCCGTTCCGCCGCGGGGCTCACCGACCTGCGGGGCCCGCGAAGCCTACGGGACGACGGCGACGTGGAAGTGCGCCTCGAGCGTCTTGTGCGGGTACGACTCCGGCAGGGGCGGGAACGGCGAGGAGCTCTCGACCGCGACGAGAGACGCCTTGTCCCACGCCTTCACGCCCGACTCCATCGACACGAACGCGTTCTGGACCCGGCCGTCCCGGCTGATCACCGCCTGGACGACGCACTTCTTCCCCACCTTCGGGGACGTCGCGGGCGCCTTCCAGGCGGCGGCGACCTTCTGGAAGACCTTCTTCTGATAGCCCGGGTCCTTCAGCGTCGACTGGAAGTAGACGTTCAGAGACGCCTGTCCGGCGGCGAGCGGCAGGGCGAGGAGGACGACGAGGCCGGCGAAGAGCCGCCCCCATGATCTCCACGGCCTCCGGAGCGGGGTGTTCACCGGCCGCTCCGCCTAGGCCTTCTTCGCGTAGGACTCGACCATGAGGAGCTCCTTGCCGTCCTTCATCTTGCAGAGCTTCCCCTTCACCTCGAGCTTCACCTTCCCGTGGTCGGCCGCGGCCTTAACGCCGTCGACGTCCTTCGTGCCGGGGCAGAACGGCAGGGTGCCCTCGCGGCCGTCCGCCTTGAAGACCGGGTTGCAGCTCTTGGCGACGTGCAGGTCGCAGTGCTCGCAGAGGACCGTGCCCGTCAGCGTCACGACGCTCTCGGACACGGGCTCGCATTTCGCTCCGGCCTTCTCCGCCTCGGCGCAGCAGGACGGCCCCTTCTTCGGGGCGATATTGCCGGCGGCGACCGAAGCGGCGGTGACGACGAGGGCGAAGGCGGCGGCAAGGGCGACGAGCGTGCGCTTCATGAGATGACGTCCTCCTTCGGGTGCGGTCGGCCGCCCGGGTGGACGGCGGAACACAGAGGATAACTCCGCTCCGTTGGCGCCCGCGCCTGCCGGACGCGTAGGAACGCTGTGCGAGCGCACACTTCGGTATGGCGCCCCCACCCGCCCGGCGGAGACGCCGAGAGAAATGCGAAGACTGCCGGCCCACGCCTCGTTCCTCCTCGCCGCCCTTGCGCTCGCTGCGCCCGCCCCCGGCCGGACGCCGGCACGCTGCGCCGTCCCGGGCTTCGCGGCGGAGGTCGCCTTGCCCGTCCCCCCGGAGACGGTCCTCGTGTCGCTCGCCGGCACGGGCGACGTGAACGGAGACGGTGCCCCCGACGTCGTCCTCGCGGCCTCGATGGAGGGGAAGCTCCTCGTCTTCCGCAATGACGGACACGGGGCGTTCCCCTCCGTGGAGGCAGTCGCGGTCGACAGCGCCGCCGTCGCGCGGCTCGCCGACGTCGACGGCGACGGCCGGGCCGATATCGTCTCCGTACGGCCGAACCCGAGGATCACCCACCTTCACACGGGCGCGCTCGCCGTCTGGATCTCGGATGGGAGCTCGTTCCGGCCCATGCCCCCGACCGAGTACGACCTCGAAGCACCCGGCATTCCGCCCGTCTTCGCCGACGTCGACGAGGACGGGCGCATCGACGTCTTCCTCGGGCGCCGCTTGCTCCGGAACCTCGGCGGCGGGCTGTTCGCTCCCGCGCAGCTCGTTCCAGCGCTGTCGGACCTGCGGCTCCTCGCCGCCGCCGACCTGAACGGCGACGACCACGTCGACCTGCTCGTCGCCACGTCGTCCTGGCCGATGGCGGGGCTCTCGATCCTCTCGGGCGACGGGCGAGGCGGCTTCACGTCCGGCGCGCCGTTCCTCGAGACCCTCAGCCCGAACGAGGCCACCGTCGCCGACCTCGACCGCGACGGCCTGCCCGACCTCGTCCTGACGGGGAGCTGGAAGTATCAGGGGCTCGTCGACGCCCTCCTCGCCGACGGGACGGGCGGCTTCCGGAGGACCTTCTCCTTCACCGACATCTACTCCACCTGCGCCGTAGGCGATGTCGACCGCGACGGCACCCCCGACCTCGTCGTCTCATCCTCCGGTTCCGTCAATGGCCTCTCGGTCTTCCTCGGCGACGGCGCCGGGGCCTTCCCGCGCCGCGTACCGATCGCTTCAGGCGGCGGGCGGCTCGCCCTCGCGGACTTCGACCGCGACGGCGCCCTCGACCTCCTCCGCGTCCCGGGGAGCCCGCCCACCCTCGCGGCCGTCCTCCGGAACGACTGCCGGCCGGGGGAAGCCTCGCGGACGCTCCTCGTCCCCGTCGTCGCCTCGCTCCCGGGAGCGAACGGCGCCGCGTACCGGACCCGCCTCACGCTCACGAGCCTCTCCCCGGTCGCGGCACCGCTCGAGGTCCGCTTCACGCCGGCCGAGGGGGAGCCGAAGACCGCCGCCACGCTCCTCGCCGGCGAGTCACAGGCGAGCCTCGACGTCGTCGCGCTCCTCGAGGACCTCGGCATCCCGGCCGCGGACCCCTCCCGCCTCCTCGGCACGCTCCGCCTCACCGCCTCGGGCCTCCTCCGTCCCGGTGACTTCGCCGTCGAGGCGTGGGTCTCGGTCACCCGGGCGGGCGAGGAGTTCCCGTCGAGCGGCGTCTCCTTCCCCGCGATCCCCGTCGACGAGGCCTTCGACGGCGCCGTCCTCCTCGGCGGCCTCCGCGAGGACGGCCGCGACCGGACGAACCTCGGCCTCGTCAACGCCGGCGGCCCCGAGGAGGGCGACGTGGTCCTCCGCGTCACGCTCTTCTCGGGCGACCCGGCGCTCGGAGCGCCGGTCGTCCTCCCCGACGTCCGGCTCGCCTCCGGCCGCGTTCGCCAGCTCGACCGCGTCCTCGCGCTCGGCGGCCTCTCGTCGCCGCACGCCTTCGCGCGCGTCGAGCGCGTCTCGGGCACGGCCCGCTTCTTCGCCTGGGCGGTCGTCAACGACGAGGGGACCTCCGACGGCTCCTTCCTCGCGGCGGTCCCCGCGGGGGCCGGGCGAGGCGCGCGGCGCCTCGTCGTCCCCTCCGTCGTCGAGGCCGGTGGCTATTCGACCGGCCTCTTCGTCACAAATGCCTCGTCGGCCCCGAAGGAAGTCCGGCTCGAGTGGTTCTCCGCGGGCCTCGCGACCCCGACCGGCTACGTGTCGCTCTCCGTCTCCCTCCCGGCCGCGGGGCAGCTCCTCCTCGACGACCTCGTCGCCCTGTTCCGCGCCGCCGAGCCGGCGGCCGTCCCGCCGCGCGGCGCGAACCTGGAGGGCGCGCTCTT
>JAGOBQ010000071.1 GCA_017999215.1 Thermoanaerobaculia bacterium | reverse complement strand
ACCGGAAAGACCGGGCGGTCTATCTCAAGGCCGATCGGAACCTGCCGTACGGCGTCGTCGTCGAGACGATGGACGTCCTGAACCGTCTCGGGGTCGAGAGCCTCGGGATGGTCACGGAGCTCCGGAGCGAGAAGGGCCCGTGACGGTCTCGGAGGTCCTGGAAGAACGGAACCGGCGGCCCGACGCGCCGCACGGCCTCGCGGTGGCGCTCTCCCTCGCGGCGCACGCGGCGTTCGTCGTCTTCCTGGTCCTCATCTCGCAGCCCCGGAAGCTGACGACTCCGCCGCTGATGTCCCTCCCGGTCCGGGTCGTCTCACCCGGCGCCCTCGCGCGGCTCTCCGGTCCGCCCGGACGCCCCGCGGCCCGTCCGCAGGCCGAGGCGCCCCCCAAGAGGGTCATCGAGAAGATCCGCGACGAGGCTCCGGCACCGTCCGCCGAGGCGCTCCCGCTCCCCGGAAAGCCGAAGAAGGGGGAGGCGCCGAAGCCGGCGCCGCGCGCGTCCGCCCCCGGGCCCCGGCCGGCCGCGACCGACTCGGCGGTCGAGCTCCCCTCCGCGGGGAACGGGGGGCTCGGCGGGAGCGGCAGCCCCGGGCTTTCGAGCTTCGGCGCCTCTCTCTCCGGCTTCGACTCCGACTTTCCCTTCTCCTACTACGCCGAGCAGATCCAGGCCCTCATCGGTGCGAACTGGCTGAAGCCGGACGTCGCCGAGGGGACCGCCTGCGTCGTCACGTTCCGGATCCAGCGCTCCGGCCAGGTCACCGACGTGAAGGTCGAGACCTCCTCTGGCCTCGCGTTCTACGACCGCGCGGCCGCGCGCGCCATCTACTCCGCCAACCCGCTCCCGCCGCTCCCGCCCGAGTTCCGGGGCGAGCAGCTGGGGGTCCACATCCGCTTCCAGTGAAGCCCCCCCGGAGGTCCGCGATGCGTCTCCTCTCCTTCGCCACGGGCCTCGTGCTCGTCGCCGCCCTCGCCCCGATCGCCGGGCAGCAGCCGGTCCCGACGGTCGCGCCGCCGGCGCAGCCGACCGACATCTCCCTGGTCCTCTCGCAGGAAGGCGGACGCCGGGTCGCTCTCGCCATCCCCTCTCCGAAGGCCCCGGCCTCGGAGGTCGTCGAGCGGGACCTGGTCGACCCCTTCCGCTCGGCGCTGACGGGCGACCTGGGGAGCTCTCCCTGGTTCGTCCTGGCCGATTCCGCCCTCCACCCGAAGGGGTTCCGGCCCCCGGCGACGCGCGAAGAGGGCGACGCCTGGATCGCCTCCGGCGCCCAGTTCCTCCTCGACACGCAGATCCAGGCCGAGGGGACGAACGTCGTCGTCACGGCCCAGCTGATCGACCTCCGCACCCTCCGCTCGATCCTCGGCAAGCGGTATTCGGCCGCGGGCGTCTCGATCCGGCGCGTGGCGCACACCATCGCGAACGACGTCGTCCGCCAGTTCACGGGGCGTCCCGGGCCGTTCCTGACTCGGATCGCGTTCGTCTCCGACCGGGACGGCGGACGCGGCAAGGAGATCTACGTGATGGACTGGGACGGCGAGAACGAGCGGCGGCTGACGTTCCACCGCTCGCTGTCGATTGCGCCCGACTGGTCGTACGACGGGTCGAAGATCATCTACCAGTCGTTCGTGAGCACCCCCCCCGGCCTCTACTGGTTCTCTCTTTCGGGAGGGACGAGGAACAAGATCCCGGTCCCGACGGAGCTGAACTCCGCGCCCTCGTTCTCTCCGGACGGGAAGATGGTCGCCTACGCCGGGAGCGTCCGCGGGAACCCGGAGATCTTCGTCGTGAACCTCGACGGATCGGGCCACCGGAGGCTGACGAACTCCTCGGCGATCGACTCCAGCCCCCGTTTCTCGCCGAACGGCCGGGAGATCGCGTTCACGTCGAACCGGCAGGGGACGCCCCAGATCTACCTGATGGACCTCGAGGGGGCGAACGTGCGGAAGCTGACCCTCACCGGCAACTGGAGCGACGAGCCCGCCTTCTCCCCCGACGGCGGCCGGCTCGCCTACGCCTGCCGGAACGAGGGGGACTTCCAGATCTGCGTCCTCGACCTGACGTCGGGGCGGACCTTCCAGATCTCGAGCGGGCCCGGAACGAACGAGAACCCCACCTGGTCTCCCGACGGCTCCCGGATCGCCTGGGAGCTCCAGCGCGGTCGGTCGACCCAGATCGTCTCGGCCGGAGTCGACGGCTCCGGTTTCAAAGTCCTGACGGAGGCCGGGAACAACGGCTATCCTGTCTGGGAACGGACGATGGACTGATGCGGCCGCCCGGGTTGTCCGGGCAGGCGGCAGCGCTTAGAATCGAGATCAACTGAAAGGGCATCGCGCCTTTTCCCAATCGGAGGTTCACCGTGATGACGAAGCCGTTCAGGTCTCTGGGACTGGTTCTCGCCGCCGGCCTTCTCGTAACCGCGGGCTGCTGCACGAAGAAGCCCGCCCCGGCTCCGGCCCCGGAAGTAAAGGTCGAACCGACGCCGACCCCCGTCCCCGTCCCTGTCGAGGAGCCGATCGCCGCACCCGTTGCCGAGCCGGTCGCCGAATCGCTTCCCGCCGATCTCGAAGAGCTCAACAAGAAGGGCTATCTCAAGGACATCTTCTACGACTACGACCTCTACGACGTCCGGGCCGACCAGAGGGACGCCATGGCCGCGAACGCCGAGTGGCTCAAGAAGTGGCCCACCGTGAAGGTCCAGGTCGAGGGCCACTGCGACGAGCGGGGCTCCAACAAGTACAACATGGCTCTGGGCGACAAGCGGGCGAACGCTGCGCGCGACTACCTCGTCTCGCTCGGCATCGACGCGAGCCGGATCACGACGCTCTCCTACGGCGAGGAGCGGCCCTTCGTCGAGGGCCAGACCGAGGACGCCTGGTCCCAGAACCGGCGCGCCCACTTCGTCGTGACCGCGAAGTGACGTCGCCCCGCGTCGATCGTCTCCGCCGGAGCGCCCCCCTCGCGGGGGCGCTCCTCTTCGCGTCCGTCCTGGGCGGCTGCGTCTCCGGGAGCGACATCGAGGGCCTCCACAGGCACGTCACCGACGTCGAGAAGCAGGTCGACAAGCTCTCCCAGCAGACCAGCTCGAAGGACGAGGTCGAGAAGCTCAACCAGAACCTGACGAAGCAGGTCGCCACGATCCTGCGCTCGAACGCCGAGACCGGGACCCGGTTCGACGAGCTGACGCGCGAGCTCCAGGCGCTCGCCGGCAAGCTGGAAGATTCGAACCGCCGCCTCGCGCAGCTTTCGCAGCAGCTTGCCGAGACCCAGGCGAAGCTGGACGCCGCGACTCCGAGCGCCACGGCGCCCGTGCCGGGAACCCTGGTGATTCCCGGTGGGCCCGCGGCGGTCCCCGCCGTCCCCGCCCCCGCGCCGGGAACGACGAAGCCTCCGGCCGGACGGGCCGGTCCGGCCGACCTCTACAACGCCGCGCTCGGCGACTACCAGCGCGGGCGCTTCGAGCTGGCGCGGCAGGGCTTCGAGGAGTACGTCGAGACGTATCCCCGGACCGACCTCTCCGACGACGCCCTCTTCTGGGCGGCGGAGTGCTGGACGGCGCAGAAGAAGCACCGCGAGGCGCTCGGCACGCTCGAGCGGCTCCTGAAGGAGTATCCGCAGAGCGACAAGGCCTCCTCGGCGCACCTGCGGAAGGGGCTCGCCCACCTGGAGCTCGGGGAGAAGGCGCAGGCCATCGTCCAGCTCCAGTTCGTCGTCCACGAGTACCCGACCTCGGACGAGGCCAAGAGCGCGCGCCAGCGGCTGCGCTCCCTCGGCTCCGACTCCCGCTGAACCCTCGATAATCCTCCGCCCGGGCGGAGGGAAGAAGACCCGGGACCGACCCGAAAGGAAACGATGGCCAACACGAAGCAGGCGAAGAAGCGTGCCGCCCAGAACGACAAGCAGAAGGCGCGGAACCGCGCGGTGAAGAGCGAGACCCGACGCGTGGTCAAGGCGACCCGCGCCGCGGCCCCCGAGAAGGCGAAGGAGATGCTGCCGAAGGCCGCCTCCTCGCTCGACGTCGCCGCCCGGAAGGGGACGATCCACAAGAACAAGGCCGCGCGCCTGAAGTCGCGGCTCGCCACCGGCGCCAACAAGAAGGCCGCCAAGGCGGACTGACCCGCTCCGCGCCCCGAGCGCGGAGCCCCCGGGCCGGGAAGGCCGGAAACGACCCCGTCCGGGGCTCGGGTCCGGCGCCCGGCTCTACCCTTCTTCCGGCCGCGTTCCGGGACCGTCGAGCCTTCTCGGAGAGGCCGCGCTCTCCCTCCGCGGCCTCAGAACCCTTCGAGGATCGTCGTGACGAGGCTGCGCGCGAAGGGGCGCGCCATCGCTTCGATCGCCGCGTTCTCCACGTCGACGTAGCTCGCGCTCGTCGCCGCGACGGGGTACGGCTGGCGGAAGAGGAACGACGGGTTCTCGAAGAGCGTCTTCTCCGTCTTCCGGTCCGTCAGCTTCAGGCGCGTCACGATCGCGATCTCGTACTCGAGCGCGCGTCCCTGGTCGTCGAAGCGGACGGGATTCACCTGGTACGAGACGATGCGCCCCGAAAGCTCGACGTCGGCCCCGGAGCGGTCGGTCACCGGCGACAGCCGCGCCCGGCCGGCCAGCTCGCGGAGGACGGCGTCGGTGAGGCGCTGCTCGAGCCCGACGCGCGTCGTGTCGTTCACGAACGTCTCCACGAAGACGGCGCTCGCCCCCTCCGGGAGGATTCCGCGTCCCGTCCCGACGAGGGAGTAGCCGCAGCCGGCGAGGCCGGCCGCGAGAGCCGCGGCGAGGAACGCGATCCGCCTCACTTCACGACGACGTTCAGCAGCCGGTCGGGGACGAAGACGACCTTCACACGTTCCTTCCCCTCGAGCCACTTCGCGACGCCCTCCTGGGCCTCGGCGGCGGCGAGCGCCTCCTCGCGCGAGGCGCCGCGCGGCAGGACGACCTGCCCGCGGAGCTTCCCGCCCACCTGGACGGCGACCGTCACCGACTCCTCCACCGCGAGCTCCGGGTCGTACTTCGGCCAGCCCGAGACGAGGAGGCTCTTCGTCTCCCCCATCTGCTCGTGCCACTCCTCGGTCAGGTGCGGCGCGATCGGGTGGAGCAGCGCGAGGAGCGAAAGGATCGACGCGCGCGTCTCCCCCGGGTCGGCCTTCGCGTCGCCGACGAGGCCGGCGACGTGGTGCGTGAACTCCATCAGGTGCGCCACGGCCGTGTGGAAAGAGAACGTCTCGAAGTCGTGTGTCACCGTCTTCACGGCGATGTGGCGCTTGCGGGCCGCGGGCGTGTCGGGCGCAGACGGGGCGAGAGGCGCGGTGCCGTGCGCCTTCAGGTAGTTCTCGACCAGCGCCTTCACGCGGTAGAGGAACCGCTCCGGGCCGGCGATCTGGTCGTCGCTCCACTCGGCGTCCGACTCGGGCGGGCCGAGGAAGAGGACGTAGGCGCGGACGGCGTCGGCCCCCTTCGCCGCGATGAGCGGGTCGAGCGAGACCGCGTTCCCGCGGGACTTCGACATCTTCTCGACGCGCCCGCCCGGGGACATCTTCGTGATCATCCCCTGGTTGAAGAGGGCCGAGAACGGCTCCTCGAACGAGACGAGGCCGAGGTCCTTCATCACGCGCGCGAAGAAGCGGGCGTAGAGGAGGTGGAGGATCGCGTGCTCGATCCCGCCGATGTACTGCGTCACCGGCGCCCAGCGCGCGATCACGGCCGGGTCGAAGGGACCCCGGTCGTTCGACGGGTCGAGGTATCGGAGGTAGTACCAGGACGAGTCGACGAACGTGTCCATCGTGTCCGTCTCGCGCCGGGCCTCGCCGCCGCACTTCGGGCACGCGGTCTTCAGGAACGTCTCGACCTTCTCGAGCGGGTTGCCTCCCTTGCCCGTGAACGGCGCGTCCTTCGGGAGGAGGACGGGGAGCTGGTCGTCGGGCACCGGAACCCAGCCGCAGGCCGGGCACTTCACCATCGGGATCGGCGTCCCCCAGTAGCGCTGGCGCGAGATGAGCCAGTCGCGCAGGCGGTAGCGGACGCGCGCCCCGCCGATGCCGCGCTTCGCCGCCTCGCCGGCAATCGCCTCCCGTCCCGCTTCCGACGTCAGCCCGTCGTACGGCCCGGAGGCCGTCATCGTCCCCTCGCCAGTCCAGCACGCGATCGAGGCGTCGGCCCCCTCGGGCCGACGGATCACCTCGCGGATCGGGAGACCGTACTTCTTCGCGAACTCGTGGTCGCGCTCGTCGTGAGCCGGGACGGCCATGATCGCGCCCGTGCCGTATCCGGCCAGGACGAAGTTCGCCATCCAGATCGGCATCTCCTCGCCCGTGAACGGGTTGATCGCGTACGCGCCGGTGAAGCGGCCGTCCTTCTCGGCCCCTTCGGCCTCGCGCTGGACGCGGTCCTGGCCCCGGATCGTCTTCACCCACTCCTCGAGAGCGGCGCGGTCGGGATGCCCTTCGAGGAGGCGCGGCACGGCCGGGTGCTCGGGGGCGAGGACCATCGCGGTCGCGCCGTAGACGGTGTCGGGGCGCGTCGTGAAGACCTGGAGCCGCTCGCCGAGCTTCGGCACCTCGAACTCGAGGTCGGCGCCGACGGAACGGCCGATCCAGTTCCTCTGCATCGTCCGGACCTTCTCGGACCAGCTCCCGAGCTGGTCGAGCCCGGCGAGGAGGCTGTCGGCGTACTCCGTGATCTTCAGGAACCACTGCTCCAGCTCGCGCTGCTCGACGGCGCTCTTGCAGCGCTCGCACGTCCCGCCCTCGGCCTGCTCGTTCGCGAGGACCGTCTGGCAGGAGGGGCACCAGTTGACCGTCCCCTTCTTCCTGTAGGCGAGCCCCTTCTCGAGCATCCGGAGGAAGAACCACTGGTTCCAGCGGTAGTACTCCGGCTCGCAGGTGGTGACTTCCTTCGTCCAGTCGTAAAGGACGCCCCACCCGGCGAACTGCTCCTTCATCGCGGCGATGTTCGCGAGCGTCGACTCGCGCGGCGGAATGCCGCGCTGGATGGCGAAGTTCTCCGCGGGGAGGCCGAAGGCGTCCCACCCCATCGGGCAGAACACCTTCTCGCCCTTCTGCCGGAGGTACCGGTGGAGCGCGTCCGTCAGGAAGTAGGTCCGCGCGTGGCCGACGTGGAGCCGGTCCCCCGACGGGTACGGGAGCATGACGAGGAGGTAGGTCCCCTTCGCCGACGCGTCGTGCGTGTCGACGAAGGCCGCCTTGTCGGCGTCCCAGCGGGCCTGCCACTTCTTCTCGAGGGCGGTGCGTTCTTCTCTTGCGTCCATAAGGGACGCCGAGTGTAGCAACCGGGCGGGCCGGCTACGCCGCCGCGCCCGCCGCTTCGCCGAGCCGGCGCTCGACCTCGGCGGCGAGCCGCGAGAGCGGGAACCGGCGCGCCGCCGGGACGGCCCGGGCGGCGGCGTCGGGCATCCCCGCGATGACGGCCGACTCCGCCGACTCGCAGAGGACCGTCCCTCCGGCGAGCGCGATCGAACGGCAGCCCTCCGCGCCGTCGTCGCCCATGCCGGTCAGGACGACGCCGACGACGCGGCGCCCGAACGCGGCGGCCGCGGACGCGAAGAGGAGGTCGGCGGACGGGCACCACCGAACCGACGGGGCGTGGGGCCGTACGACCAGGACGGCGCGCTCCCCGACGTGCGAGAGCTCGAGGTGGGCCCCTCCCGGGGCGATCCAGACGACTCCGGGAGTCGCCTCCGCGCCGTGGATCGCCTCGCGAACGTCCCACCCGGTCCCGGACGCGAGCCGATGTGCGAGGGAGCGCGTGAAGGGCGGGGGCATGTGCTGCGCCACTCCGACGACCGCCTCCTGCGGCGGAAGGCCCGCGAAGAGCTCCCGGAGCGCCGGCGGTCCGCCGGTCGAAGCGGCGACGACGAGGGCGGGCGGGACGCCGAGGGCGACGGGAACGCGCCGGGCCCGGGGGATGCCCCCGCTCGAAGGGGGCGCCCCGGAACGGATCGAGCGTCGCACGAGGCTCTCGATCGACAGGTGGCGGACGCCTTCGACGACCTCCGCGAGCCGCCTCTTCCAGCGCGCCAGGCTCTCCGGCTGCGACCCCGCCTTCGGGATGACCTCGAGGGCGCCCGCCTCCAGCGCGGCGAGGGCGCTCCGCTCCTCCTGGTCGGCCGAGATGACGACGATCGGCATCGGCCGGTTCGCCATGATCCATCGGAGGACGGCGTGCCCGTCCATGCCCGGCAGGCCGAGGTCCAGGGTGACGAGGCCGTAGTCGGTCGTCAGGAGTCGCCGGATCGCCTCTTCCCCGCTACCGACCGAGTCGACTTCTGTGATCGCGTTCGAGGCGCGGAGCGCCTCCACGATCCGGAGCCTCTGGTAGGCGGAGTCCTCGACGACCAGGACTCTCACTCCCTCACCTCCGGTAGACGACGTCGTTCGCGAGGCGCACGAGCGTCAGCGCCGAGGAGGCGACGGCGAGGGCGTCGCTGGCGCCGAGGAGGATGTACCCCCCGGGCTTGAGGCGCGAGGAGAGGACGTCGACGACGCGGGACCGCGCCTCTTCGTCGAGGTAGATGAGGACGTTGCGGCAGAGGATCACGTCGAAGCGCGTGCCGAAGGCCGGCTCGTCCAGGATCGAGCGCGTCTCGAAGAGGACGGGGGCGGCGAGATGGGGCTTCAGCCGGAAGAGCCCCCCGGGGGCGGCTTCGAAATGCTCGCGGCGTCTCTCCGGGGAGGTCGCGCGGAGCGACTGGGGTCCGTAGACCGCCGTCCGGGCTCGTCGCACGTGAGACGGAGAAAGGTCCGTCCCGAGGATCCGCACCTTTCGGCCGGGAAGGATCCCTTTCTCGTGAAGGACGATCGAGAGGCTGAAGGCCTCCTCGCCGGTCGCGCAGCCGGCCGACCAGACGTCGAGGGCCCCGTCCTGGCCGGCCGCCAGGAGCCTCTCGGGCGCGATCTCCTCGGAGAACGCCTTCAGGCTGGCCGGGTCCCGGAAGAAGTACGTCTCTCCGACGACGACCGCGTCGAGGAGCCGGCCGAAGAGGGGCGAGTCCTGGGGCTCGTTCCGGAGCCGGCCGTAGAGCTGGTAGAACGACCCGGCGCTCCTCGCCTCGGCCGCCAGGCGGCTCTCGACCCGGACTCTCTGCGAATCGGAGACGACGAAACCCGTGCGACGCCGCAGGAGGTCCTGGTAGAGGCGAAAGACCGTCTCGGCCAGCTCCAGCGGGCGGCTCGTCACGTCGACCTCTGGCTTCGTTCCGCCCGGGCCGCGGCGGCCAGGGCGCGCGCCCAGCGTCTTTCCGCGCGGGCCGGCGCGTGCATCCAGGCCCGGCGGCAGGCCTCGGGAGAGAGCCGCGCGAGGACCTCCGCCGCCTCGTCCGCCTCGGCGGGAGCCGTCTCCTGCGAGAGGACGAGCGTCAACGGATCCACCATCGACTCGTCGGCAATCCGGGAGGCGGCCAGGAGGAGGGACCTGAGGACCGCCCGGTCCGACTCGGTGACGAGAGCCGTCGCGACGGCCGCGGAGAGGGCGGAACGCTCGCCGCCGGCCGGCCTGCGGGCGATCGTCTCGGCCGCGGCCGCCCGCACCTCCGCGCGCTCGTCGGCGAGGGCCGTGGCGAGCGCCTCGGCCGCAACCGTCTCGTCGGCCACGGAGAGGGCGCGGACCGCCGCGCAGGCCGTCTCCGGGTCCTCGTGCCCGAGCGCGGCCACGGCGCTCCGGGCCGCTTCCGCGTCGCCGGTCCTCTCGATCTCCTCGAGCGCCGCGATGCGGACGGCCGGCTCCTGCACGAGCATCTCTTCCACGAGGCGGGGACGCTCGGCGCCGGCCAGCGCGACCACCGCCGCGCCGGCGGCCGCGGCGGCGGCCGGGTCGTCCACGAGGAAGACCAGGCCGTCTCTCCACGTGACGCCCGGGAGCGCCTCGCCCCGCTCGGCCCGAAGGGCAAGGCCGCGAAGCGCCGCGGCCCTCACGCTCGCGTTCTCGTCGGAGAGGCACGCCACGATCTCGTGCGAGCCGATCCGGTGTCCCCGCGCGGCCGCGGCGACGGCCGCCTCGCGCACCGCGGGGTCGGGCGTCGAGAGGGCGCCGCGAACGGCCGCTTCGACGTCCGCGCCGTCCGCCGCGCCGAGCGCGGCGAGCGCCGCGACGCGTCCCGGTCCGTCCGGGCCGCCCGCGCGGTCGAGGAGGGCCCGTCTACGTTTCGGAAGACGGTCGAGCGGCTCGCCCGACTCGTCGCTCGCCAGCGCCAGCGCGGCGGCCAGGGCCGTCTCGGGATCGTCCTCCGCGAGGACGTCGATCAGGTCGGGAACCGGGACCAGCCCGGCCGGCACGCACGACAGGACCGCCGCCTTGACCGTCGCGGAAGGGTGGACGAGAAGCGGCAGGAGCGTCGGCGCCTCCGGGCCTCCGCGGTGCGCGTCGAGGAGCTCGAGAGCGGGCTCGGGGTCCGCGACCTGGAGGACGCAGAGGAGCGCCTCCTCGCGCCGGGTTCGCGGAAGCGCCCGGAGCGCGGCGTAGCCGTCGCGGAACGGCCCGTGGGTCACGATCGCGAGGGCGGCGCCCGGGAGGTCGAGGAGGGCGAGGACGTGCGCGGCGTCGGTCCGGAGCGCGGCGTCCTCCTCCGGGTCCTCGAGGAGCGCGACGAGCGTCGCGCCGGCCCCGGGCCAGAGCGGGCGGAGGCCGGCGAGCGTCGTGGCCGACGCGGACTCGAGCGCCGCGCGCAGGGCGGAAAGGAGGAAGACGTCGACCTCGCCCGCGGCGGCGCGCCGGAGGAGCGGCTCGCCGGCGACGGGAGATCGAAGGCGCGCGAGCGCGTGCAGCGCGCCGTGGCGCAGGTTCGCGTTCGAAAGGAGCGGCAGTATTCGCGGCGCGATCTCGGGGTCCCCGACCTCGCCGAGCGCCTCGAGCGCGTGGACCTGGAGCCAGAGGTTCCCCTCCTCGAGGGCGGCGAGCAGCGGGGCGATCGCCTCCCTCCGGCCCGTCCGGCCGAGCGCGAGGAGGAGCGCCGCGCGGGCGTTCGGGTCCCCTTCCCGTCGCGCCGCGGCCTCGATGGCGGTGACCGTCTCGAGGCCGGGAGCCGGACCGGGGAGCGCCGCCGCCGCGGAGATCCGCACGTCTGCGGACGGGTGCTGGAGCGCGCCGAGGAGGACGGCGCGTCCCGCCGCGCCCCCCTTCACGAGGAGGGCGAGGCCGGCCGCGCGGTGTCCGGCGTCGTCGTCGTCGGCAAGGGCCACGGCGCACGCCGACGCGACGCGCGGCGTGAACCGCCTTCCGAGCCCCGCCACGGCCCGCTCCCTCACGCGGTAGTCCTCGTCCTTCAGCAGGGCGAGAAGGGCCGACTCGGCCTCCTCGCCCGGGACGCGCGCCAGCTCGCCGGCGGCGTTCCACCTTTCGGCGGCGTCCTTCGAAGCGGCTCGGGCCGCGAGGTCCCGGGTACGGTCGTCGCTCATCGTTCGCCTCTCGCCGCGAGCCGGTCGACGTCGAGGAGAGAGAGGAATCCTTCCTCCTCCGCGACGACCCCGTGCAGCGCTCCCCGCCCCGGAGGCGGCGGCGCGACCCGACCGACGGGATAGCTCTCGACGCCGTCGATCGAGTCGACGAGGAGCGCGTGGTCCGACCCGTAGAGGACGACGACCAGCGGCGCCGGCTTCGCGGGCGCGTGCGGAAGGCCCATCGCCACGGCGACGTCGATCACCCCGAGCGCTTCTCCCCGGACCAGGGCGACGCCGCTCCACTCCGGCGGCGCACCGGGCAGGGGCGCGATCCGTCTCGGGCGGGCGGCCTCTCGCACGCGGTCGAGCGGCACGGCGAAGCGCTCTCCGCCCGCGCGGAAGGCCAGGAGGAGGCCTTCGTCGCTCACGCGGCCCTCCCCTCCGCAGGCCCGCCGTGGATCCTCGCGATCAGCGCCCCCGCGTCGAGCGCGAGCGCGATCTCGCCTCCCGGCACCTCGGCGGCGCCCGAGATCTCCTTCGGCCGTGGGACCGAGTCGGCGAGCGGCTTCACGAGAAGGTCCCAGACCCCTTCCACGGCGTCGACGACGAGGGCCGCGGCCCGCCGGCCATCCTCGGCGACGACGACCGGCTCCGCGCCGCCGGCGCCCGCCTGTCTCGGCAGGCCGAACAGCGTGTCGAGGCGCGCCAGCGGCAGGGCCTCGTCCCCGTCGCGGAAGCACGCCCTGCCGTCGACGATCTCGGCGCCCCCGGAGGCGGCCTGGAGCGTCCGCCTCACGTTCTCCCCCGGGAGAGCGAACCAGACCTCACCCACCCTCACGACGAGCGATTCCAGAAGGACGAGCGTCATCGGGACGACCACCTCGAACGTCGTTCCCGATCCCGGGGCCGACTGCACCGAGACCCGCCCGCCGAGAGCGGCCAGCTTCTCCCGCACGACGTCCAGCCCGACGCCCCGCCCCGAGATCTCCGAGACCTCCCGGGCCGTCGAGAATCCGGCCTTGAACAGCAGGGTGAACGGGTCGGCGGGATCGGGGTCGGACGGACCGAGGAGGCCCGTCTGACGGGCCTTCGCGACGATGCCCGCCGCCTCGCCGCCCCGGCCGTCGTCGGAGGACGTCAGCACAGCCTCGCCCCCCCTCGGCTCCCCCGGGCACGCGA
>JAGOBQ010000524.1 GCA_017999215.1 Thermoanaerobaculia bacterium | reverse complement strand
CAGCATGAGGATGTGGAAAAATAGGCGTTTGATATAAGTCATCGGCTCCTCACGATTTCACGACGGGGACCCAACCTGAGGCCGTCCAGCGGAAGCGGGTCGATACGCCGGGTTGCTCTTTCCCTTGAGTGGTTCTGGTAACGGTGATTCCTGAATATCCTGTGCTGTCGCTTGAGGCAGCCAAGACGACGGCATCGAACAGGCGGGTGTCGGTGCCGCCGCGACGATCTCCGGGCTGGCCGCGAGCGGCGCCATCCGGCGCACCACCGGCGGCATTCAGACGGCTTCCGCCGCGAGCCTGCGTGCCGCCGCCCAGAAGCCGGCGACGCCCGGCGCCCGGCCTCCGGTTCCGTCCGGCGCCCTGGGACGCATCCTCAAGCGCGCGGGCGACCCCGTCGCCCCGAGGGCGACGACGGCCCCGGGGCAGCCCGTCGCGGCTCCGTCCCCGTCCGCAGCCTCCCCGGCTCCGCCGGCCGCCCAGCGACCCGCTCCCCAGGCTTCCACGGCCCCGGCCGCCCGGTCCGGCGTTTCCGGCCGTGCCGTCATCGCGCCGCCGAGCGCCGCGACGATCCGCGCGGTCGCGCGCCCGACGCCCGGCGCTCCGATCGCCCGTCCGGCCGCGCCGGTCGCGAGCGCCCCGGGCGCCCACCCGCGCCCGGGAATGCCCCCGCGGCCCGGCTTCGCTCCGCGCCCCGGTTTCGCCCCCCGCCCCGGAGGTCTCGGGCGTGGGCCGATGGCTCCCGCCATGCCCCCGCCCGTCCCCGGCACCCCGGACCGTCGCCGCAAGGACGCGGTCAAGGGCGGCAGCGCCGTCCCGCCCAAGAAGGACGACAAGAAGACTGCTTCCAAGAAGCTCCGGACGAAGGAAGCTTCCGCGCTCGCCACGAACGTCCGTGACTTCCTCGGCACCTACCAGGAGGACACGTACGAGGACGTCCCGGGCGCCATCCCCGGCGAGGGGGAGGACGTCGATCCGAACCGACCGATCTCCAAGTCGGCCCAGCGCCGCGCCGGCAAGCGGACGATGATGACCGAGACGGGCGACGTCGTGGAGGTCAAGAAGGACCAGAGCGGCCCCGTCTTCCTCTCCGAGGGCGTCACGGTCAAGGAGCTGTCCGAGAAGACCGGCATCCTCGCGAAGGACCTCGTGAAGGCGTTCCTCGGCCGAGGGATCCTGGCGGCGATCAACCACCCGGTGAACCCGAACCTCGCCGTCGAGGTCGCCCGCGACTTCGGCATCGAGGCCGCGGTCGTCTCGTTCGAGGAGGACCTCGAGCTCTCGCGCCAGCAGGCCCAGACGGAAGCCGACGCGGAGAGCGCCGCCTCCACCGCCGACAAGAAGCCCCGCGCCCCCGTCGTCACGGTCATGGGCCACGTCGACCACGGCAAGACGTCCCTCCTCGACTCCATCCGCAAGGCGAAGGTGGCCGAGGGCGAGGCGGGCGGCATCACGCAGCACATCGGCGCCTACCGCGTCCAGGCCAAGGGCCGCGCGATCGTCTTCCTCGACACCCCGGGCCACGAGGCCTTCACGATGATGCGCGCCCGCGGCGCGCGGGCGACCGACATCGTCGTCCTCGTCGTCGCGGCCGACGACGGCGTCATGCCGCAGACGGTCGAGGCGATCGACCACGCCCGCGCGGCGAAGGTCCCCGTCGTCGTCGCCATCAACAAGATCGACAAGCCCGAGGCGAACGTCATGAGGGTCAAGCAGGCCCTCGCCGACAAGGGCGTCCTCGTCGAGGAGTACGGCGGCGAGATCGTCGCCTGCGAGATCTCCGCGAAGAAGCAGATCGGCATCGACGCCCTCCTCGAGATGATCCTCCTGCAGGCCGACCTCCTCGAGCTCAAGGCCGCCGTCGACGGGCCCGCCCGCGGCGTCGTCCTCGAGGCGCGGCGCGAGGTGGGCCGGGGCACCCTCGCCACCGTCCTCGTCCAGCAGGGCACTCTCCGCGTCGGCGACATCTTCTTCGCCGGATCGGCCGTCGGCCGCGTCCGCGCGATGCTCGACGACCGCGGCCAGCGCGTCCTCGAGGCCGGCCCGGCGACCCCCGTCGAGGTCATGGGCTTCGAGGACATCCCGAACTCGGGCGATTCCCTGCAGGTCGTCGACGACGAGTCGAAGGCCCGGCAGGTCACCGGCTTCCGCCAGCAGAAGGAGCGGGAGGAGGCCCTGGCGAAGTCCTCGCGCCTCTCGCTCGACTCGCTCTTCAGCCGGATGGCGAAGGGCGAGGTCAAGGAGCTCCCGATCATCCTCAAGGCCGATGTCCACGGCTCCGAGGAAGTCATCACCCAGTCGCTCAACAAGCTCTCGACGGCCAAGGTGAAGGTGAACGTCCTCCACTCCGGCGTCGGCGCGATCTCCGTGAACGACGTCCTGCTCGCCTCGGCGTCCGAGGCCATCGTCATCGGCTTCAACGTGAGGCCGGAGCGCAAGGCCCAGGAGCTCGCCGAGAAGGAAGGCGTCGACATCCGCCTCTACTCGGTCATCTACAACCTCACCGACGAGATCAAGAAGGCGATGGCCGGCCTCCTGGACAGCGTCCAGAAGGAGGTCGCGAAGGGCCGCGCCGAGGTGCGCGAGACCTTCCGCATCCCGAAGATCGGCCTCATCTGCGGCTGCATGGTCGTCGAAGGCGTGATCCCGCGTGGCGCGAACGCCCGGCTCCTCCGCGACAACCGCGTGATCTACGAGGGGAAGATCGGCTCCCTGCGCCGCTTCAAGGACGACGCCTCCGAGGTCAAGAGCGGCTTCGAGTGCGGCATCGGCATCGCCGGCTACCAGGACGTCAAGGTCGGCGACGTCATCGAGGCCTTCGTGACCGAGGAGGTCGCCGCCTCGCTGACGTAGGGCCGGAAGCCCTCCCCGGGGCGCGCGCCCCGGGGAGGCCCCCCCGGAACCTCGTCGTCCCGGAGAACCGATGGTCGTCGCCCTCGCCGTCTTCGATTTCCACCTCCCGACCTGCCGCGGGCTCAAGGAGAAGCGGGCCTTCCTCCGGCCGCTCAAGGCGCGCCTGCGCGGCGGCTTCGAGATCTCGGCCGCCGAGGTCGCCCACCACGACCTCCTCCAGCGCGCCTCCGTGGGCGTTGCCGCGGTCGGCCCGGACCGTTCCGGCCTCGAGCCGCTGCTCGGGAAGGTCGTCGCGTTCGTCGAGGAGTGGGCCGAGGAGTCCGGAGTCGAGCTCACCTCGCTGCGCAGCGAGTTCCTCGAATACGGGGACGTCGGCGACGCCGGCTCCTCGTTCGGCGCCGAACAGGAGGCCTCGTGAAGGAACGCCGCCGTCCCCGTCAGGTCGCCGACGTCGTCCGCGAGGAGCTCGCCCGGCTTCTCAGGACCGAGATCTCCGATCCCGCCGTCGGTTTCGCCACGATCACCGACGTCGTCCTCTCCCCCGACCTCCGCTCCGCCCGGGTCTTCGTCTCGGTCCTCGGCGGCGAGGGGGCCTTCGAGCGGAGCGTCGCGGCGCTGAACCGCGCGGCCCCGATGCTCCGCGGCATGGTCGGGCGCAACTGCCACCTGCGGCACTCCCCGGAGCTGCGCTTCGAGG
>JAGOBQ010000523.1 GCA_017999215.1 Thermoanaerobaculia bacterium | reverse complement strand
GGCGTGCCTGGAGGATGAGCCGGCCCCTCTTCCAGGTCGTCATGATCGTGTAGACGAAGAGGGCGATCGCCAGCGGCACCCAGCCGCCGTGACCGATCTTCACGATGTTCGCGCCGAAGAACGCGAGGTCGATGACGAGGATCGCCGCCGTGATCGGAAGCGCGACCGCGCGTGAGACCTTCCACGTCTCCCGGGCGTAGACGTAGAGGAGGACCGTCGTGATCCCCATCGTCGTCGTGACGGCGACGCCGTAGGCGGCCGCGAGAGCGCCGGAGCTCCGGAAGGCGAGGACGAGCCAGATGCACGCGAGGGCGAGCGCCCAGTTGATCGACGGCAGGTAGATCTGCCCGATCTCCTTCTCCGAGGTGTGGTCGATCCTCAGGCGTGGCATGTAGCCGAGCTGGATCGCCTGCCGCGTGAGGGAGAAGGCGCCGGAGATGACGGCCTGCGAGGCGATGACCGAGGCCGCCGTCGCGAGGAGGACGAGGGGGAGGAGCCCCCACTTCGGCGCGAGCTCGAAGAGCGGGTTCGCGGCCGCCCCGGGGTTCTTCAGGAGGAGCGCGCCCTGGCCGAAGTAGTTCAGGAGAAGCGAAGGCAGGACGAAGGCGAACCACCCGACCCGGATCGGCTTCGCCCCGAAGTGCCCCATGTCCGCGTAGAGGGCCTCGCCGCCCGTGACGACGAGGAAGACCGAGCCGAGGAGGAGGAAGCCCGTCATCCCGTTCTCCGCGAAGAAGCGGAGCCCGTGGAGGGGGTTGACGGCCGCCAGGACCCGCGGCGCGTCGACGACGTGGACGACGCCGAGAACGGCGAGGACGACGAACCAGGCCACCATCACCGGCCCGAAGACGGCCCCCACGCCCGCCGTCCCCTTCTTCTGGATCGTGAACAGGGCGACGAGGATCACCACGACGATCGGCCGGATGTACGGCGTGAAGGCGGGCGTGACGATCTCGAGCCCCTCCACGGCGGACAGGACGGTGATCGCGGGCGTGATGATGCTGTCGCCGTAGAGGAGCGCGGCGCCGAAGAGGCCGAAGGCGACGAGCACCATGTGGCGCGAGACGCCCGTCTCCGACGGGGGCCGGAGGAGGGCCATCAGCGCGAGGATGCCTCCTTCCCCCCGGTTGTCGGCGCGCAGGACGATCGCGAGGTACTTGATCGAGATCGTCAGGACGAGCGCCCAGAAGATGAGGGAGAGGATGCCGAGGACGTTCCCCGGCGTCGGGGGGATCGGGTGGTGCCCCGTGAAGCACTCGCGGAGGGCGTAGAGGGGGCTCGTCCCGATGTCGCCGAAGACGACGCCGAGCGCCCCGAGCGTCAGGACCGCGAGGTACTTCCCCTCCGGCGCCGGCGGGAGGTGGGTCTTCTCCGTGCCGGCCGAGATGGCTTCGAAGGCCCCGGAGGGCGACCGCGATGGGGGGTGCGAGGCCGAAGACTCGCCGGAGTCCGACTTCAACGGGGCGGAAGTCTAGCCCAGGCGGCCTTCCGACGCCCGATCGGCCCCGGCGGGGCCACCCCGGGACGCCCGCAGCGCGTCGATCTCGGCGTCCTTCTCGAGGAAGAGCTCGCGGACCCAGGCCTGGACCGAACCGCGGAACGCGGCGTCCTCGACGTAGTCCCCCTCGAACCACTCGTTCGGGATCGCCCGCTCCCGCACCCTCACGACGACCTCCGGGAGACCGCGCGAGATCAGGTCCCAGAAGGTCGGCGAGCCGTGGGGGTAGACGATCGTCACGTCGACGATCCCGGCGAGCTGCGGGCCCATCGCGGAGGCGGCGAACGCGAGCCCTCCCGCCTTCGGGGAGAGGAGATGGCGGTACGGCGCCCCGCCGCGCGCGTGCTTGACGGGCGTGAAGCGCGTCCCCTCGACGAAGTTCAGGATCGCGGCCGGCGCGTGCCGGAACTTCTCGCAGGCGCGCCGCGTCGCCGCGAGGTCCTCGTGCCGGAGGTCGGGGTTGCGTTCGAGCGCCTCCCGCGAGTGGCGCTTCATGAACGGGAAGTCGAGCGCCCACCAGGCGGCCCCGAGGAACGGCACGCGGATCAGCTGCTGCTTCAGGAAGAACCGGAGGAAGGGGATGCGGCGAAGGAAGACGCCCTGGAGGACCGGGATGTCGACCCACGACTGGTGGTTCGACACGACGAGGTAGGAGACGTCGCGCCGGAGCCCCTCGAGCCCCTTCACGTCGTACGCGGTGGGCTGGGTGAGCCTCAGGCTGACCGTATTCACGGCGATCCACGCCTCGCCGATCGCGACCAGGAGGCGCGAGGCGGCCCTCCGGAACGCGGGGATCGGGACGACGAGCTTCAGGAGCGTCACGGCGTAGAGGAGGAGGCACCAGAAGAAGGTGTTCGCGGCGAAGAGGAGGAAGGTGACGCTCCCGACCACGAGGCGGCCCGCGGCCAGGGGCGAGGAAGGGGAGGACGCCATCGCGCCGAATGGTAAGGCGCGTGCCCCGTCCGGGTCTCAGAGCGCCCGGACGACGACGACGGCGACGTCGTCCGCGGGTCGCGAGCTCCCCGTGACGCGCGCGACCTCCCGGACGATCGCGTCGCGAACCTCGCGCGCCGTCCGCGAGCCCGCGGGCAGGCCCCGCAGGAAGCCGGCGAGCGCGTCGTAGCCCCACGGCGCCCCCGCGCGGCCCGCCGCCTCGGGGACGCCGTCGGTGTAGAGGACCACGACGTCGCCCGGCGAGAGCGAGACCGTCCGCGCGCGGTAACGGCCGCGCGCGCCGGCCCCGAGCGGGAACGTGCTCCCCTCGGAGGCGAGGTAGGTCGCCGTGTCGCCCGAGCGGAGGAGCGGCTCGCAGAGCCCGGCGTTCACGAACGTCAGCTCGCGGCGCTCGGGGTCGAGCGTCGCGAGGCAGGCCGCGGCGAACATCCTCTTCCCGATCTTCGCGCGGAGGGCTCCGTTGACCTGCTCGGCGACGGCCTCGAGCGGCTCGCCCCGCCGGACGAGAGCACCGACCATCCCGCCCGACATCGCCGCCGCCATCGCGGCCGGCGTCCCCTTCCCCGAGACGTCGCCGACGACGATCCCGAGCTTCCCGCCCGCCTCGCCGCTCCTCACGTAGTCGAAGAAGTCGCCGCCGACGTCGAGGGCCGGGATGCAGATCCCCGAGACCTCGAACCCCTCGACCTCCGGGTCCTCGTGGGGCATGACGGCCATCTGCGCGTCGTGGGCCGCCCGCATCGCCGCCGCGAGGCGCACCGTCCGCATCCTTCGCCGGAGGGCCGCGACGACGGCGGCGGCGAGCCCGAGAGCCGCGGCGAGGCGGAACCACCAGGTGCCCCAGATCGGCGGCGTCACGACGATCCCGAGCCGCGCCTCCCGCTCCCCCCAGACGCCGTCGGGGTTCGCGGCCTTCACGCGGAAGAGATACCGCCCCGGGGCGAGCCCCGTGTACGTCGCGACGCGCCGGTCCGCTCCCGTCGGGATCCAGTCGCGGTCGAACCCGTCGAGGCGGAACGCGTAACGGAGCTTCTGGGGGGCCGCGAAGTGGAGCGCGGCGAACTCGAGCGAGACGACGTCGTCCTCGTGCGAGAGGACGACCTC
>JAGOBQ010000070.1 GCA_017999215.1 Thermoanaerobaculia bacterium | reverse complement strand
GGTTCCGTTCTTCCAGGACCTCCGAGACCGTCACGGGCCCTTCTCGCTCCGGAGCTCCGTGACCATCCCGAGGCTCTCGACCCCGAGACGGTTCAGGACGTCCATCGTCTCGACGACGACGCCGTAGGGCAAGTTCCGATCGGCCTTGAGATAGACCGCCCGGTCTTTCCGGTTCTTCAGGATGAGGGTCAGCCTCTCGCGCAGCTGCTGCTTCGGAATCGGCGTCTCGTTGAGGTAGTAGACCTCTTTCCTCGTGATCGAGAGGATGAGGGGGTCCTCGGGAGTCTTCGGGAGGTTCTGGGAGACCGACTTCGGGAGCTTCACCTCGACGCCCTGGTGGAGGAGGGGCGCCGTCACCATGAAGATGATGAGCAGCACGAGCATCACGTCGACCAGGGGGGTGACGTTGATGTCGGAGTAGGCCTCGAGGTCGTCGTCGATCTTGACGGCCATCCGCGCTCCTTCCGGCGCCTCAGGTGAAGTGGCGCTCGGCCAGGTTGAGGAACTCGAGCGCGAAGTCCCGCATCTCCGAACGGATCACCTTCACGCGGCCGTTGAAGTAGTTGTAGGCGATGAGCGCCGGAACGGCCGCGACGAGGCCGGCGGCGGTGTTGACCAGGGCCTCGGCGATTCCGGGGGCCACGGTGACGATGGAGGTCGAGCCGGTGACGCCGATCTGCCGGAACGCTCCGAGGATCCCCCAGACCGTCCCGAAGAGCCCGATGAAGGGGGTGGCCGAGGCCGTCGTCGCGAGGAAGGGGAGCCTCCGGGTGAGCCGGTTCGATTCCACGCCGGCCGCCCGCTCGAGCGCCCGCTCGATGGCGGGGAGGCTCTTGACGAAGAGCCGGCCCGAATCGGAAGGTGCGACGTCCCGCCCGGCCTTGACCTGCGCGTCGAGCTCGGCGTAGCCGGCCCGGAAGAGGCCGACGAGGGGGCTCGACGGGTACTGGTCGCAGACGCCGAGGACATCGGCGAACTTGCGGCTCTTCCGGAAGTGCGCCACGAACCGCCCGGAGTGGGCGTCGGCCCGTGAGAAACTCCAGAGCTTTCCGACGATGACCGCCCACGATCCGAAGGAGAAGAGGGCGAGGATCAGGAGCACGGCCTTGGCCGTCCACCCCGCCGCGAGGAACAGCTGAACGATGTTGGCGCCGCCGGTATCCGTCATGTCGCTCCTGCCCCGACCGGGCCGAAATCCGGGGCAAGGTAGCACGGAATCTCCAAGGGGGTCAAAGCGTTACGTGTGGATCGTCACGTTCGCGGCGGCCCTTCTCTGCCAGCCCGCGCGATCCGCGGAGGTCCTCCCGCTGGAGGGCGTTCGGACCGGTATGAAGGGGCACGGCCTGACCGTCGTCCGGGGCCGCGACGTGGAGCGGTTCGAGGTGGAGGTCGTGGGCGTCGTCCGGAATCCGACGCCGGGCCGTTCCGTGATCGTCGTATCCCTCTCCGGCCTCGGGCTCGAGGAGACGGGGGTCGTGGCCGGCATGAGCGGCAGCCCGGTCTACCTGGACGGGAAGCTGGCCGGGGCGATCGCGTCCGGATGGGGATTCTCGAAGCGCGCCGTCGCCGGGGTGACGCCGATCGAGGCGATGCTCTCGATCGTTCCCCGGACGCCGGCGCGTCCGGCGACGGGGGCGGCATCCGGGCCCGCGGTCGCCGACCGCGCGGCGCAGCTGGCTCGCCTGGCGTCGACCTCCGGCGAGGACCGGCTCGCGGAGCTCCGCCGGGTGGCGATCGACGCGCTGCCGGCTTCGGTCGCCGGGCCGGGCGGCGCGGCTCTACTCTCCTTTCAGGCCTCGGGGCTGACGGCCTCGACCGTCGAGACGTTCCGCGACGTCTTCACCCGTCTCGGCGCGAGCGAGGCGAACCTCGCGCTCCTCGGCGCGGGCGCCGCGCCCCTCTCCGCCGCCGAGCGGCCCTCCTCGGCCCCTGGGCTCGTGCCGGGAGGAGCGGTCACCGCCTACCTCGTCCGCGGGGACCTGAGCCTCGGAGCGACGGGGACCGTGACGGAGGTCTTTCCGGACGGCCGGTTCGTCGCGTTCGGTCACCCGTTCCTGGGCTCGGGGGAGGTGGAGCTGCCCGCCGCGCCGGCCGAGATCGTCACCGTCGTCTCGTCCCTCTTCCAGTCGTTCAAGCTCGCGAACGGAGGGGAGGCCCTCTACCGGCTGACGAACGACCGCGATACCGGCGTCGGCGGCCGGATGGACCGGCCCGCGCGGACGGTGCCCGTCACGGTCCGGGTCGAGTCCGACGGCGGATCGGCGCGGGAGTTCCGGTTCGAATCGGTCGCGCACCCGAAGCTCCTCCCGACGCTCGCCGGCCTCGTCGCGGACGCCTCGATGACGGCCGCCGATCCGACCGCCCGCGAGAGAAGGCTCGCATTCCGCATCGCGCTCGACACGTCGGCCGGGGAGATCGCCTACGAGGACGTGGCGACGGGAGGACGAGCGAAGGAGGTCGCCGTCCTGACGACGGTCGCCCTCGCCGCGGCCGTCGCCGACAACGACCTCGAGGACCCGGGCGTTCGCGCCGTGAGGCTCCGCTTCACGAGCTCGTCCGACGAGCAGAGGCTGCGGCTCATCGAGGCGGCCCCGGTCACGAGGAAGGTCGCCCCGGGAGAGACGCTCTCCGTGGCGATCCGGCTCGCGGACCGCCGCGGAGCGGAGAGCGTCCGGATCGTCCGGCTTCGTATCCCCGAGGGAACGCGGGAGGGGAGGGCGACGCTCGTCGTCGCCGACGGAAGCAACGCCACCGCGCTGCGGATGCAGCTCGACCCCTCCGAGCCGCGGACCCTGCCGCAGCTCGCGTCCTTCGTCTCCCGGATCGTCCCGGGGAACCGTCTCTTCGCCGGCCTCGTCGTCGCCACCCGCGGGGCGGCGACCCGGACCGAGACGATCGAAGCCTTGCCGCCGACGGCTCTCGCGCTCCTCGCAGGCGCCCGGGAGCAGGGCGAGACCGGGATCGCCGACGTCGAAGCCCGGCTCGTCGCCGAAGAGATCGTCCCCTTCGACCGCCCCGTCTCGGGCGCCGTCCGCATCGACGTCGACGTCGAGCGGCCCCGCTCGCGAGGAACCCGATGAACCTGATCTCGATACGAGCTCTCGCCGCGGGCCTCGCGCTCGCCCTCGTCCTCCCGCCGTCGCCGGCGCTTCTCGCCGCGACGCGCCTCTCGACGTTCGGGTCGGCCCGCGACTTCCTCGCCGGCGACCTCGACGGAACGACGCTGACGTCGGAAGGGCGCCTGACGCTCGGCCCCGTCTTCTCGTCGCCGGCGTGGCCGGAAGATGCCGCGGGAGCCGTCGTCTTCGCCGCGGCGTCGGACGCCTCGGGCCGCGTCTACGTTGCGACGGGGGGTGGGCTCGGGCGGCTCTTCGTCTCCGAGCCGGACGGCTCCGTGCGCCTCCTCTTCGAGGCGGACGCGCCGAACGTCACCGCCGTCGCCGTCGGGCCGCGAGGCGAGGTCGTCTGCGGAACCTCGCCGGGCGGCCGGCTCTGGCGCGTCGACCCGAAGGCGAAGGACCCGGCGAAGGCCGGCTCGCCCGCAGGCGAGACCGGTGAGGCCGCGATCTGGGCGCTGGCGATCGGGACGGACGGGACCGTCTGGGCCGGCACGGGTTCGAAAGGACGGATCTGGAAGGCGGGCGCCGACGGGAAGGCGTCCCTTCACGCCGAGATCGAGGACACGCACGTCCGCTCGCTCCTCCTGCGCGCCGACGGGTCGCTCGTGGCGGGGACCAGCGATCGCGGCCTCGTCGTCGCCGTCGCCCCCGACGGCACGGTCCGCACGCTCCACGACTTCGGCAGGCCCGAGGTCGTGGCTCTCGCGCCGGCGCCGGAGGGAGGGCTGTACGCGGTGGCGACGTCGGTGGCCGTTCCGATGCTCGCCCAGCAGAGGAGCGAGCCCCGGCAGACGCCCGCCCCGTCCGGCGCCGCGCCCGCGCCGACGCCGGGAGCCGCGCCGGAGCCGGTCCCGCAGGGAAGCGTCTCGGTCACCTCGACGACCTCTCCGGCGCGGCAACCAGCCGGAGCACCCTCCGGGCGGGAGGGGAACGCGGAGGTCGTCCTCGTCGCCGCGGACGGGTTCGTCGAGCCGGCCTGGATCCTTCCCGAGGAGACGGTCTACGGGGCCCGCTGGGACGAGGGGCGCGGCGCGCTCCTCCTCGCGACGGGGCCGAAGGGACGCGTCTACGCGCTGAAGGGGCGTCAGCTGCGCCTCGAGGCGCAGGCCGGCGAGCGACAGGTCGTCTCCTCTCCCGCCGTTCCGGGAGGGTTCGCGATCGTGGCGTCGAACTCTCCGGCCGTCCTCCGTCCGGCGGGCGCGAATGCGGCCGGGCACGGGACGTACGTCTCCGCGGTGCGCGACGCGGGGCGCCTCGCGCGATTCGGGGCGATCCGGCTCGAGGGGGCGGTGCCGAAGGGCGCCTCGGCCGCCCTCTCGGTTCGCTCCGGGAACAGCGACACGCCCGACGGCACCTGGTCGGGCTGGGTCCGGGCCGGGAGCGCGGGAGAAGCCGCGGTGCCGACGGCTCGCTACTTCCAGTGGCGCGTCGAGCTCGCGGCCTCGCCGCGCGGCGAGGCTCCCGTCCTCGAGCGGGTGGAGACCTCCTGGTCCGAGCGAAACGCCCGGCCGATCGTCGAGAACGTCTCGGTCCTCGAGCCGGGAGCGGTCTTCGCCCGATCGGGCGCCGCCTCCGGGCCGGCGGTCCTGTCCGTGACGAACCCCGACGAGAACGGCGCGTTCGCCGGCCTCGAGCCCGAGAAGCCGGCGGAAACGCCGGGCAAGAAGCTCTTTCGAAAGGGCTTCCGGACCGTCACCTGGAAGGGGACCGACCCGAACGGAGACGCGCTTCGCTACGACCTCGAAGTCCGCAGGGAGGGCTCCGCGACCTGGTTCCCGATCCGCAGGGACCTCGAGGACGCCTTCTTCTCGTTCGACACGGCCCCGCTTCCGGACGGCCGATACCGATTCCGCGTCACCGCCTCGGACCACGCGGCGAACGCCGACGGGGAGGCGCTTCGGGCGAGCGAGGAGAGCGACGTCGCGCTCGTCGACGGCACCCCGCCGTCGCTCGTCCGGACCCTGGCCCGGCTGGAGGGCGACCGCGTCGTCTTCCGGGTGAAGGCGACCGACGCGCTGTCCCCGATCGTCCGCGCGGAAGGGACGGTCTCCGCCGACAGGTGGCGCGCTCTCTCTCCGGCGGACGGGACTCTCGACGGCCGGGAGGAAGAACTGACGCTCTCGGTGCCGAAGACCGACGGCCCGGCGTTCCTCGCCATCCGCGTCGTCGACGCGGCCGGGAACGGCGCGTCGATCTCCATGGAGTACCCGGAGGAGGTTCGATGAAGCGCTGGATCGTCCCCGTCCTTCTCTTCCTGTCCGGCTGCGGAGGCCCGGTCGGCAAGGACCAGAGTCTCGTCCTGCACCGGCGCCTCGAAGGAGAGCCGCAGACCCTGAACGCGCTCACGGCCACGTCGGACCCGGAGAACGTGGTGATCGCGCTCCTCCAGAGGAACCTCCTGGACTACGACGAGGACCTCGACCTCGTTCCCGGGCTCGCCGAGTCGGTGGAGGCGGATGAGAGCCGCCTCGTCTACACGATCCGCCTCCGGGCCGGGGCCCGATGGGAGGACGGGACTCCCGTCTCGGCCGAGGACGTGAAGGTGACGCTCGAGGCGCTCCTCGATCCGAAGACCCCGGCGCTCTACCGCCGGAGCCTCTTCGCCGACCTCGAGAAGGTGGACGTAGTGGATTCCCGGACGGCCCGCGCGACGTTCCGGAAGGCCTACACGGCCCAGCGCGATGCCTTCAACCTCCCGCTCCTGCCGGCCCACGTCTACCGCGGGACGGACGTGGCGACGAATCCGGCGAACCGCCGGCCGCTCGCGACGGGTCCCTTCCGGCTCGCTTCGTGGGAAGGTCCGACGATCCGCCTCGTGCGGAACACGCAGTACTTCGGGGCGGCCCCCGCGTACGAGCAGGTCGTCCTCCGGGTCGTCCCGGAGTCGTCCTCGGCATTCCAGGGCCTCCTGGCGGGGGCGCTCGACGAGACCCGTCTGAACGCCGCGCAGCGTCCCGAGGCCGCGAAGGCGGGGACGATCCGCGAGACGGTCTACGACGAGATCGCCTACACCTATCTCGCCTGGAACAACCGCCTTCCCCAGTTCTCCGACGCGCGCGTCCGCCGGGCGCTGACGATGCTCCTCGACCGCGAGGCGATCGCCCGCGAGCTCTACGGCGGGCTCGCGAAACCGGCCAACGGACCGCTCCCTCCCGGCCTCTGGCCGCACGACGCGACGCTCCGGCCTCTCCCGCACGACCCGGCCGCCGCCGCCGCCCTCCTGGACGAGGCCGGCTGGAAGAGGGGGAAGGACGGCGTCCGCGCGAGAGGGAGGGACCGGCTCGCGTTCTCGCTCGTCTTCGGCGGGGCGAGCGACCGGCAGCGACAGATCATGGAGCTGGCGCAGCGCGCCTACGGGGAGGCGGGAATCGCGGTGCGCCTCTCGCCGATGGAGTGGGGCGCGTTCGTCGAGAAAGTCGACACGGGCGACTACGAGGCCTGCTCGCTCTCCCTGAACCTCGACCCGAACCCCGACCTGCGGCCCAACTGGCACTCCTCGCAGGTGCCGCCCAGCGGCATGAATCACGCGTTCTACCGGAACCCGCGGGCCGACGCGCTCATGGACGAGATCGCCGGGACGTTCGACAGGGAGAAGGCGCGCGCTCTCTACGCGGAGCTGCAGCGGGTGATCGCCGAGGACCAGCCGTTCACGTTCCTGCACACGGTCTCGGTCGCCTGGGGCGTGCGGGACCGGATCGAGAACGTGACGAGCTCACCGATCGGCCTCTGGCTCTTCTGGCCGGGGGGAGCCGCGTGGCAGCCGGCGCGCGGGTCGAAGCCGATCTGACGGACGCCCGGACCGCCGCCGCGTAACATCCTCGTCCGTGACCCGGTTCCTGGCGAGGCGCGCCCTCGGCGCGGTCGGGACGCTTTTCGGCGTGCTCGTCGCGGTCTTCCTCCTCCTCTCGGCGGCTCCCGGCGACCCGGCCCGCCTCGCGGCCGGAGGGGTCCCGGGGCGACGCCCGGCCTCCGAGGAGGCGCTGGAGGCGTTCCGCGCGGTGCACGGGCTCGATCGTCCCCTTGCCGTCCGCCTCGGCTCCTGGATCGGATCGGCCGTCCGGCTCGACCTCGGACGCTCCTTCCGTGACGGACGGAAGGTGACGGAGCGGATCGGCGAGACTCTTCCGACGACGCTCTCTGTGAACGGCGTCGCCCTCCTTCTCGCCGCCTTCATCGGCGTGCCGCTCGGCCTCGCGGCCGGGCGCCGGCCCGGGGGACGGGCCGACCGGGTCTCGGGGCTCCTCCTCGACGCCCTCTTCTCCCTCCCGAGCTTCGCTCTCGGCATCCTCCTCCTCCTCGTCTTCGCCGTGAGACTCCGGTGGGTCCCCGTCTTCGCGGAGCCCTCCGGCGGAGTCGCGGGCCTCGCGCTCCCCGCCCTCACGCTCGCGCTCGTCGCCCTCGCCCCGATCGCCCGCGTCGTGCGGGAGAGCGTCCGGGCGGCGCTCGGATCGCCCTCGGCCGTCGCGGGCCGTGCGCGCGGGGAATCGCCCCATGAGGAGACGCTCCGCGCGCTCCGCCGTTCCGCGCCGGCGTTCGCGGGGCTCCTCGCGGCGCTCGTACCGCAGCTCGTCGCCGGCTCCGTCCTGGTGGAGAGGGTCTTCGCCGTCCCGGGCACCGGCCAGCTCCTCGCCGATTCGGTCTTCGCCCGCGACCTCCCGACGGTCCTCGGCCTGACGCTCGCGTCCGGCGTCGCCGTCGTCGTCGCGACGCTCGGGGCGGACGCGCTCGCGGCCCTCGCGGACCCGCGCATCGTCGACGCGGAGGAGTCGTGAGGGGCGCGCGCGTCCGAGTCCGCCTCCTCGTCCTCGCGCTCTTCCCGGCGATCGCGTTCCTGGCCCCGCTCCTCGCCCGGGATCGACCCGTCGACGCGCCGCTCGCTCTCCGAATCCTGACGCCCGTCCCGTTCGACCCCGACGCGGCCGACCTCGCGGCCCGCCTGCGCCCCCCGGACGGAACGCACCTCCTCGGCACCGACGACCTCGGGAGGGACGTCCTGTCGCGCCTCCTCCACGGGGCGAGGGTCTCCGTCCTCGTCGGCCTCGCCGCGGCCGCCCTCGCGTTCGCCGTGGGGACTCTCCTCGGCGCCGCGGCGGGGACTCTCGGAGCGCCCGTCGATCGGGCGGTCCTCCTCGTGACCGGCGTCGTCCAGGCGTTCCCAGCGCTCGTCCTCGTGGCGGCCGGGGCGGCGCTCGTCCCGCCGTCGCGATGGACGGCAGCGCTCCTGATCGCACTGACGGCCTGGCCGGAGGCGGCCCGACTCGTCCGGGCCGAAGCTCTCCGTCTCTCCTCCTCGCCGTACGTCGAGGCGGCCCGCGCGGCGGGCGCCGGTCCCGTCCGGGTCGTCGTCCGTCACGTCCTCCCCGGAGCGATCGCCCCCGCCCTCGCGACGCTGCCGTACATCGTCGGCGGGGCCGTCCTCCTCGAGGCGTCGCTCTCCTTCCTCGGTCTCGGCGTGCCGCCCCCTTCGGCCTCCTGGGGCCGGGCCCTCGCCGACGCGCGGGAGAGCCTGACGAGCGCCTGGTGGTGCGTCGTCCCGCCCGCCGTCGCGCTCTTCCTGCTCGTCCTCTCGGCGCGAAAGGCCGGAGAGGCGCTGACTGAAAGCCGCTAGAATCCGCGCTCCGATGCGAATCGCCGTCTATCCGGGCTCGTTCGACCCGATGACGAACGGGCACGTCGACCTGGTCCGCCGGGGCTGCCACATCTTCGACCGCGTCCTCGTCGCCGTCCTCTGCAATACGGAGAAGGCCCCGCTCTTCACCGTCGAGGAGCGCGTGCAGATGACGCGGGACGTCTTCCGGCGCGAGCCGAAGGTGAAGGTCAAGGCGTTCTCAGGCCTCCTCGTCGACTTCCTCCGCGCCGAGAAGACGAACATCGTCCTCCGCGGCCTGCGGGTCGTCTCCGATTTCGAGTACGAGTTCCAGATGGCGCTCATGAACCGGCGGCTCGACCCGGAGGTGGAGACGGTCTTCCTGACACCGAAGGAGGAGCTCTCGTATCTCTCGAGCCGCCTCGTCAAGGAGGTCCACCGGCTCGGGGGCAACGTCTCGGAGCTCGTCCCGTCCCTCGTCTACCGGGCGCTCCAGAAGAAGCTGCCAAACGGCAAGGGAGGCTGAGGCCTCAGCTTTCCGCGAAGGCGGTGAGAGTCGAGCGGATCGGCTCGGGCGCGGAGATCGTCCGGCCGGTGGAAGCGTCGACGAAGACGTGCACGGTCTCCCCCTCGACGGCGAGCCCGCCGTGGGGAAGGAAGACGCGGTAGGCGAACGTGCAGCCGCGGCTCCGGATCGTGGCGAGGCGCGTCGCGACCCGGACGACGTCGCCGTAGCGGGCCGGCAGGCGGAAACGCGCCGAGAGGTCGACGACGACGATCTGCACCCCCTCGGCCTCCATCTTCGGATAGGGGTAGCCGGCCGCCTCGCAGTACTCCGTCCGCCCGACCTCGAACCAGACGACGTACGAGCCGTGGTAGACGACCCCCTGCGCGTCGGTCTCGGCGTAGCGGACCTTCACCCCGGTCTCGACCCAGCGTTCTTCTCTCACGCTTCGTAGACTACCCGAGCGTGTCGTCTCCCTTCGTCCTCCTGCGGGGCCCCGGGTGGAAGCTCCCGGAGCCGCTCGAGCTCCGCGAGCCACTCGAGGTCCTCGAAGTGAAGGCGGACCGCCCCGGGGAGCTGCCCGGTCTCCTCGATCGCCTCGACGCGGTGGCGCGGTCGGGCCGCCCGGAGCTCCTCGCGGCCGGCTTCCTGTCCTACGAAGCCGGCGTCGCGCTCGAGGGATCGGCGGCCCTCTTCCGTCCTCCGCCGACTCCTCTCGCCTGGTTCGGCCTCTTCGACCTCCGGAAGGCGGCCGATTCCGGCCCTCCGAGCCCCGCCCGGCCCGACGGGCGCGGCGGGTCCGACGAACCGTTCGGTCTTTGGTCCGGTATGACGCGCGAGGAGTGGTCCGCCGCCGTGTCCGCGATCCGCGCCGGGATCGCGCGAGGCGACGTCTACCAGGCGAACCTGACCCGTCGCGTCGTCCGCGAGCTCCCCGTGCCGGCACGTCGCCTCGCAGACCTCCTCTACGCGGACAACGCGGTGCCCTACGCCATCCTCGTCGACACGGGCTCGGCCGCCGTCGTCTCGAATTCGCCCGAGCTCTTCCTCGAGGTGGACCTCGCCACCGGCCGCGTCGCCTCGGCCCCGATCAAGGGAACCGTCGCGAGGACGGCCGGAGGCTCGGTGGAGGCGGCCCGCGCCCTGCTCGTCTCGTCGGAGAAGGACGCCGCGGAGCACCTGATGATCGTCGACCTCGTCCGCAACGACCTCGGCCGGGTCTGCACGCCGGGGAGCGTCCACGTCCCGGCGCTCCGGAGCGTGAAGAGCTATCGCCACCTGCACCACCTCGAGTCGACGGTCGCGGGGACGCTCGCGCCGGGGACGGCGCTCTCCGACCTCCTCCTCGCGACGCTCCCGGCCGGGTCGATCACGGGGGCGCCGAAGCGGTCGGCCCTCGGATTCATCCGCAGGCTCGAGCCCGCGCCCCGGGGGCCCTACACCGGCGCCGCCGGTTTCGTCCGCGGAGACGGGACCGCGGTCCTGAACGTGGCGATCCGGACGGCGATCGTCTCGGGGCGGGCGGTCGCCTACCATGCGGGGGGAGGGATCGTCTGGGACTCGGACCCGCGGCACGAGTGGGAGGAGTCCGAGACGAAGTCCCGAGAGTTCTTCCGGGCGCTCGCCGCGGCGGCGGGCGAGAGCGAGGTGAGATGAGCCCCGACCCGATCCCCTACGACGCGCCCGTCGTCGAGCGCGGCTTCGGCTTCTTCGAGACGCTCCTCCTCGTCGGCCGGCGCGCCGTCCTCTGGGACGCGCATCTGCGCCGGCTGCTCGCGACGCTCGAGGCGCTCGAGCTTCCGGCCCCCTCCGGCGACGCGGTCGAGTCGGCGGCCCGCGCCGCTCTCGGCGGAATCTCCGACGGGGACGACGAGCGCTCCCTGCGCCTCTCCTGGATCGCGATCGGTCACGACGTCGAGGAAACGGCCTCCTGGCGCCTCGACGCGTCGGTCCGGGCGATCCCGCCGAACACCCTCGCGCGAAGGAAGGGCTCGCGGGCTCTGACCGCGCCCGAGCGGTTCCGGCGCGACTCGTCCGGCTTCAAGTCGACGAGCTACTTCGGCGCCGTCGCGGCCCTCCGGCACGCGCGGAAGGCGGGCTGCGACGAGGCGCTCTTCCGGGACGGCGATGCCTTCGTCGAGGGGAGCTCGACGGCGCTCGTCGCGTGGAACGGAGGGCGCCTCGCCGGGCTCGGTCCGGGCGGCCTCCCCTCGGTCACGGCCGAGGCGTTCCTCGAAGGAGCGGGAGAGCGCCGGGGCCTCGGCCGGGGCGAGCTCCTCGCGGGGAGCTTCCTCCTCGGCTCGCTCACGACCGCGGCGCCGCTCCTCTCCCTCGACGGCGAGGAGTGCGCCCGGCCTCCCGCGATGCTCCGGGCGATCGAGGCGTTCCGGGAGAGGCTCCGGACCGACGCCGCATTGCAGAAATCGCTCTAGACTGTCGGGAAGAGAGGCACGGTATGGCCAGGAAGAAAGCGAGCGCGAACCCCGCCCCGTCCCGAGTCGTCCTCTTCACCGGGTTCCCGGGCTTCATCGGCGCGCGGCTCATTCCGCGCCTCCTCGAGCTCGAGCCCGACACCCTCTTCCACTGTCTCGTACAGGAGAAGTTCCTCGACCTCGCGCGCTCGTCCGTCGCCCAGCTGGCCGAGGCGCACCCGGGGACGGCGGGGCGAATCGAGCTCGTCGTCGGGGACATCACGGCGCCGGGCCTCGGGATCGGGGAGACGGAGGCCCGCGTCCTCCACCGCAAGCTGACCGGCTGCTACCACCTCGCGGCCGTCTACGACCTCGCGGTCCCGCGCGAGGTCGGGATGCGGATCAACGTCGAGGGGACGCGGAACGTCCTCGCGTTCCTCGAGGAGTGTCCGCACCTTCGGCGGTTCGACTACGTCTCCACCGCCTACGTCTCCGGGACGGCCGTCGGGCTTTTCCGCGAGACGGACCTCGACGTGGGGCAGTCGTTCAAGAACTACTACGAGGAGACGAAGTTCCTCGCCGAGGAGGCGGTGCGGGGGAGCGCCCTTCCGACCGCGACCTACCGCCCCGCGATCGTCGTCGGCGACTCGCGGACCGGCGAGACGGCGAAGTTCGACGGCCCTTACTTCGCCCTGAACGCGATGCGCCAGCTCCCGTCGCCCGGCGTCTTCGTGAAGGTGGGAACGGGAACGAACCCCGTGAACCTCGTCCCGGTCGACTTCGTCCTCGAGGCGATCGCCCGCCTCTCGACGTGGGAGGGGTCGATCGGGAAGACCTACCACCTCACCGACCCCCGCCCGCTTTCCGCGTTCGAGATCGAGGAGCTCTTCGCGAAGGCGCTCGGCAAGCAGTTCGTCTACGTGCCCGTCCCGGCCGTGATCGCGAAGCTCCTCTTCTCGCCGAAGCCGATCCAGGACTGGTTCGGGATGCCGGCCGCCACCACCGAGTACTTCGAC